>CAZCQX010000075.1:0-3677 GCA_964500955.1 uncultured Candidatus Saccharibacteria bacterium
GACTCTCGCGATTTTTAGAGGTATCGGACTATCCATTAAAAAAACAATTTTCTATGGAATGCTTGCTCAGAGCGGAGCACCTGTTGCTGCTATTTTTATTTTCTTACTCGGAAAAGAAGTGGGCCATGAGCAATTCCACCTCCTTGAAATTGCAAGCATTATTTCTCTAGCAACTATTATTCTTTGGGTGATTTATTTAGAGCTACGCTACCACCTACAGCACAAAGACCACACACACTAGATGTGCGAATAATTTGCAGATACTTCTTCTTTTTGGTAAGATGTAGTTATGAAAATTGCCTTTGTTGGAAAAGGAGGAAGCGGGAAGAGTACTGTCGCTACCATCTTTGCGAAACACGCAACATCACACTTTAAAGAAGTTATCGCAATAGATGCTGATATCAATCAGCATCTTGGACCTCTTCTTGGCATACAAGAAGAGGTTCTTAAATCTCTTCCTTCTATTGGTGGTGAGCTTTCTACAATAAGAACCTACGTACAGGGTGAAAACATGTTAATAAAGAGTCCTGCACATTTTCGCATGACAACCCCTCCAGCGAGAGGGTCGAGAGCTGTTCACGCACACCATGAAGACGAATTACTTTCTCGTTACCTTACAGAAAAAGATAGGGTCTACTTCTGTACAACTGGAGAATTCGAGCATAAAGACGTAGGTATGGTATGTTACCACGGAAAAACTATGGCGACTGAAATAATTCTCAACCATCTTGTAGATACAAAAGATGACTGTATCATTGTGGACATGACCGCTGGCGCAGATGCTTTTTCGACGGGTATTTTTTTGAAATTTGATTTAGTTATTTTAGTTGTTGAACCAACAGCTCAATCATTGTCTGTCTACCATCAATACAAAGAGTACAGCAAGGAGTACAGCATCAACCTTGGAGTTATTGGTAATAAAATAGACGACAGCACTGACGAAGAGTTTCTTAAAAATAACACACTAGAAGACTATCTTGGTAGTGTGCCTTACTCAAAAGAAGTTCGTAACCTTGAGCGACAAAAACCTATTTCTAAAGAATTTTTAAAGGAAACAGAAAAAGTTCTTGCCATAACTGTAGAAAAACTTAAAACAACAGAAAAAAACTGGGGTAAGTTTTATACTGACCTGATAACACTCCATAAAAAGCATGCGAAGAGTTGGCTCAATACCGCATTCCAAACAAACTTCGAAGAACAGATTGATGAGGATTTTGATCCTATAGCTTTCTATTCTCGTTAGCGGGCTGTGTTGGCTTTTTTGTGCAACAAAAAAGCCATTCATCTCACTAACCATAGGAGCAAAGTATGCAAACACGAATTTATGATGGCGCCTTGTTGTGTCACACTTCAAACTGTTGCCCAGTCGTTGATCACGACAACAACAGAAACGTTGTCATTATTCATGATCCTTCAAAACCTGAAAACGGATCTTTTACGATGACAACAGAAGAATGGAACATTCTCGTAAAAAACGCGAAAGAGGTTCCGTATGAACGGTGAAATCACTATCTTCACCATTCACGAAACTAAGAGGACACAGCTTGGTACTTTCAAAAGAAGAATCCTGTGTGTTCAATTAGAAAACAATATTCTTAGGGTGACGCCTTGTGTTCGCCCTGAGTGCCCAGATCTTGGATTCCAAGTAGTCATTCCTGAAAATCTCCAGGGTGATAATTTTAAGGAAAGACAGGACAACGTTACGTTAAGCGATACATGTCTTAACGACCTTATTGAAAGATTGAAAACCAAAACAGAAGAAGAGACAAGTTCAGACCTAAGCAAAAAACATTTCGATGAAGTAGCGATGGTTACAGATCTAGAAAAATACAGACTCCCCTTCAGGAATCTACTCAAAGAAGACTAAATGGTCTTCTTTTTTATTTTCTACACTTACACTATTACCCCTCCTCCGATACATATATCGTTGTCATACACTACAAGTGACTGACCTTTCACTGCGACAAGTTCTCCTCCCAACACCTTAAATGTTCCTTCATCCACCGCTTCCACTTGTGTAAGTGGGGCTCTGTACCTTCCGCGTACCGTGTAGACTTTTCCTGATACAACCTGCCGTGTCCAGTTGGTATTCGTTATATGTAGTAGTTCCCCATTCTGTTCTTCTTTTTTTGTATGAGATACTATAAGCGTATTTTTTTCAAAGTCCTTCGCTATTACGAAGTACGGGGTGTCGCTTGATGTTTTCTTTGTTATCACGAACCCATGACGCTCTCCGATGGTATAAAACGTTACCCCTTCATGATACCCCACCACTTCCCCTTGTTCATTAAGAACTTCCCCTCTTTTTTCTTCTATGTATTCCTTAAGAAGTGTTTTTATATCTATCGTACCCACAAAGCATAGCCCCTGACTATCTTTTTTCTTAGCAACAGGAAGAACAGCTTCCTCCGCAAGACGTCTTACTTCACTTTTTTCTATCCCTCCAACCGGAAAAAGAACATGAGGAATCACCTCTTTTGGTACAGCCCACAGAAAGTACGTCTGGTCTTTGTTTTCATCTTTACTCTTTATGAGTGACACTCCGTCATGTTCTGCATAGTGACCGGTAGCGATGTAGTCTGCACCATGCTCTTTTGCCCATGTATAGAATGCTCCGAATTTTACATGCTTGTTACACATAACATCTGGATTTGGTGTTCTGCCGTTTCTGTATTCTTCTATCATGTAATCAATAACTCCTTGCTTATACTCCTTCTCAAGATCTAAAGTTACGAAAGGTATGTCGAGCTGTGAAGCGACACGCATTGCATCTAGCCTATCTTCTTTCCATGTACACTCAATGAAGTCTGGTTGCCAAACTTTTATGAACACCCCCGTGACGTCATATCCGGCACGAGTAAGAAGTAGAGCGGAGACGGATGAATCAACCCCTCCTGACATACCAACGAAAACTTTTTTCTTCATACACATCACTCTAGCATATTTACCGACCGGAAGCATGGTATGAAAAAAACGAGCACATATGCTCGTTTTTTCTTTCTTAATAAAAATTACTTTGTGGTGAGGGTGTCGATAACAGAGAGAGATTTTTCGTCTTCTGCTTTCTTGTTTTCTACCACGAGAAGCCAGCTTCCGTTGCCAACCTTTGCAACACGCCAAACACTCATCCCTGATTCAACCACATCCCAGTCATATCCTGCGAAGGTGGTAGTTCCTACGACTTTCGCAGAAGGGACTGCAGGAATAATTACGTTGTTAATATAATCAGAAGAAGAGAACCCACGCCCTCCTTCATAGCTAAAGTACATTGCGTTAACAAGTACATCTCCGTCAGTTACCTTAACGAGAGCTCCGTCCTTTTCTACTGTTGTAGTAGCTGTCTCTGGAATAGAGAACATATACTCAACAGTCTGCTCACCTTCAAAATTTTTAACCGCCTTTCCAATTACTTGTACACCAGTAGTTACTGTAACCTTTTCATCAGAGACTTTCTGCTGACGTTTCTTCATTACATTATTTCCGACATACAACAATACAAAAAGAGCAACAATTCCTATAATAATCGGTACATATTTTTTCATACCCTCTTAGTATACCTTTCCTAAAAAATCATGCAAAAACACAAAATATCGACATCGGCAAGAGCAACAGAATCTAGAATATAGAACTTAAGACGCAGAGGTAGACACAGGCACGCGCACCCCTGCTTCGCGGGG
>CAZCQX010000076.1:0-3676 GCA_964500955.1 uncultured Candidatus Saccharibacteria bacterium
AACAGGAACCTTTGGTGAAGAGACAAGGAAGAAGGTGAGGGAGATGAGTAGATAGTGTAGAGCGTGTAGCGTATAGCGTGTAGTAGAAATACAGACCCCCGCGAAGCAGGAGGGTTCGCGGGGTTTGTGCTGTACTAAGAGCTAAAGGCTTGCTGTGCACTACACGCTCCTGAATTTCCGCTTGACTTTTGTGTGCGGTCTGATATCATACAAAGTATCGAAATGCCCCCGGGGGCGTTTTTTAGAATAAGCAGGACATATTTAACGTAATCCACATCCTATGAAACTCGCAGAATACCTCAAAGAAACAAAAGCAGAGCTTAAAGAAGTAGTATTCCCTACCACTTCTCAGACTATTGTTTTCACTGTTTTGGTTATTGTTATTTCTATTTTTATTGCAGTAACTCTCGGTCTCTCTGATTTTGGTCTCAAGGAACTTCTTCAGAAAATCGTTACTCGTTAATTCATTACTTAGTTAAAGTATTATTTTTTATGGCTAAACAAGAATCTACAGGAGAGCGTCACTGGTACGCAATCCATACCTACAGTGGATACGAAAACGCAGTATTGCGTAATCTTCGTCAGCGTATTGATTCACTTCAGATGCAAGACAAGATTTTCAACGTAATCGTTCCAATGGAGAAAAAAATCAAAGTGAAAGGTTCTAAGCGTGTCGAAGTAGAAGAGAAAATCTACCCAGGATACGTTCTTGTGGATATGATCGTGGACGATAACAGTTGGTACGTGGTGCGTAATACTCCTCGTGTTACTGGATTCGTTGGTGCAGGGACAACGCCGGTTCCGCTCACTCAACAAGAAATAGATTTCCTTCTTGGTCGCATGAATACTGGTGATGTAGAGCACGAAATTGAAATCGGAGAAGGGGAGCTTGTCGGTATTATTGATGGACCTTTCAAGGATTTTGAAGGAAAAGTATCTGAAGTTGACCGCGCTCGCGGAAAGCTCAAAGTGCTCGTGAACATGTTCGGTCGCGAAACACCAGTAGAGCTCGACTTCCTTCAGGTTAAGAAGATCTAACCGACCCGCTACTGTCTAACAGGGTTCATCCTTGAAAAGTGATAGAAAATGTGTTAGGATTACAAAACGTTATAAAAAACTTATATGGCAGCAAAGAAAATTACAAAATACGTAAAAGTTCAGATTGAGGCAGGTAAAGCTACTCCTGCTCCACCACTTGGTCCTGCTCTTGGTCAGGCCGGTGTTCAGATTGGTGATTTCGTTAACAAGTTTAACGCAGCAACCCAAGGAATGTCTGGACGTCTCTCTGTAAAGATTTATGTATACGAAGATCGTACCTACGATTTCGTTATCAAGACTCCTACCGCTACCTCTCTTGTTATGAAAGCAGCAAACGTTGCAAAAGGTAACTCAAAAGGAAAGGCAGGAACCATTTCAAAAGATAAGATTCGTGAAATTGCAGAGCTCAAGCTCAAAGATCTCACTGCCCACACCGTAGAACAAGGCATGAAGATTATCGAAGGAACTGCTCGTTCAGCAGGGATTAAGGTAGTCTAATCTTACATACACAACAAAAACCGCCGAGTGCGGTTTTTTGTTTTTTTGTGGTAGTATTCTCCTGTAGATAAGGATGTCTTTTCATTTTGTTCTTTTTTAGGAGACTGGTCATGACACAGTATTATGTCACAGTGTTTCTCGTAGGTTCATATCTTCCGATGCTTCTTGGAACAGAAGGTGTCTCTGAAGAGCAGTATTTCAAGCAGATCTGGTACAATCGCCTCGAAAAGGAGTACGCTCTTCCAGTGTTCTCGCAGAGGTTTTCTCCTGAGCTTGTGTGTAGGATGAAGAAGGGAGACATGCTCGTTCTCCTTAATCCACCATTTGATTCTGGTAGAACCACTGCAAAGGCTGAGTATGTCAATTCGATGAAAAAGTGTTCGGAAAAGATTGGAATCGGTCGTGTCGTACTCGCCATGCAGGATGATAAGGACAGAAGGAATCTTCGTCTTGGTGGCAGGTTTCAGTTGTGGCCGATACAGTACGCGCCGATCTTTAACTCACATGATGATCCAGTACATATCGAGCCGGCACCAGAAGAAGCACTTGAGATCGTACTCAAGCTGTTGAAAGGCGCCACACCAACTCCTTCATGTTTCTGACACACCATCCGACGGAGACTCTTGCATGACAAGGTTCTCCGTTCGGGTGGTTTTTTCATGGGTTGTGATTTTGTGGGGGATTGTGTAGTATCTGGTGTGGACCCGAAAGGGATAATATCTTTTAGGAGAAAGTTATGACACGTGGTGTTTTTAGTAAAAACGGTCTTCAGAGTCTTTTCGCATCAAAGAGGTTGTTGGCGCTTTCAGGTTTTGAGGAAAAACATGTAAGCTCCGCCTCTGTTGATTTGACAACTACCGGAGAAGCATTCCGTGTTGAGCGGTTGCTTACACCGAGTCAGTTGACCAACGAGAAGGTTCGTGAACTTCTCCCTAAAATGGGAGCAACACCCATTTCTGTCGGTAGCGTGATGGAAGTTGGGTGTACGTATATTGTGAAAGCGAGTCTCGACATCAACTTTCCTCCAGGAATGTATGGATATCTTAACGCGAAATCAACATCAGGAAGGAATTTTCTTTTTGTTCGATCTATTGCAGATGGTGTTCATATGTTTGACTGTGTTGATAAGAGAAGGGAGGGGTATAGCGGAGAGTTGTGGATTGTTTTGCAACCACTTGCGTACCCAATAGTGCTCACTAACAAAGAGTGCTACAACCAACTCCGTGTGTTTGATGGTGACACTCGTTTCCGCCAATCTGATCTTGAGGGTCTTTTGCAGACCAGCGATTTACTGTATAGGCGAGACACTACACCGTATAAGCAGGGTGAGTTGTCACTTTTTACACACGACGGTTCAGTCCTTTGTACGTTGTATGCAAAACCTAATGAAATAATTGGGTACAAAGCGAAGAAGACAACGAAACCGCTTGATCTCTCTTTCCGTGGTGTTAATCCGAGGGAATATTTTGAGCCGGTCTATGCAGAATGTTTGCACAATGAAAGTGAAGGAGTGGTGCATGTTGAGAGTGGAAGATATTATCTTCTTGCAACCAACGAGGCATTGAGGATTCCCGAACATACAAGTGCAGAACTTAAAGCACTAGACACATGTCTTGGTTTCTTCTTCACACACTTCGCGGGGTTCTTCGATCCTGGTTTCTTTGGAACAGCAACACTCGAAGTGTTTGCTCCTCATGATGAGTTTTTGAGGCACAAAAAGCCGATTGCTCGTTTTGAATTTGAAAGACTTAAGGAGCAGACCGTTTCGTACGCGCTTTCTGGAAATTATGAGGGTCAAATCAAAACCCAGCTTCCAAAACAGTTCACGTCGTGGTAACACCTACTGAACTCAAACAGATCCCCTCCCGCTAGGGGGTCTTTTTTTTGATATACTTACCCTATGGATACACTTAAAATACGTAAACTACACACTGACGCAGTACTTCCAACACGCGCACATCATGATGACGCCGGGATAGATCTCTATACGTATAAGGAGGTGATACTTCCTCCTCACGCAACCATGAAGATACACACAGGTATCTCACTCGCTATTCCGACAGGATTCGTTGGCCTTATCTGGGACAAGTCTTCTGTTTCCTCGAAGGGTATAAAGACGGTTGGGGGAGTAATAGATGCG
>CAZCQX010000077.1:0-3634 GCA_964500955.1 uncultured Candidatus Saccharibacteria bacterium
GTATACGAAGGACATCTTGATGACTATTGTGAACCAGCTTGGGCAGACACCGGTTCTCTTGGGGTCTGTCTCTGATGGAAACATACGAACTGGTATAAGCATAAAAGCCAATACTCCAACTACAGAAAAAGGGGATGCGACAGTCTTTCCTCTTACTACTGCACTACGATTCATTACAGAATTTTCTGATCCAACGAAAACTTTGTATACATGGAACGATACGTTAGGGAGAGCTGATGATAGATTCGTTGCAGAAAAGCTTGCACTTTATATCGGGTATGAAAGTGAGTACAGAACTCTAAAGGTCCGCAATCCTCGCGCTGAGTTCGAGATGACATATCTTCCTCAAACCAGAAACTACAACACTTTCGTCACAGGGATGCGTCTCTATGGTCTTGCAACCCTTAAGACATCACGTAATCCGCAGGTCGCTCTCACGATACAGAGCCAGTTCTCAAGCGGTGACATGGCGCAAGTGCTTGCTCCGCTTATCGGAGGTGTGCCTGCACTTAGGCAGTACGCCGCTACATCAGGTGTTGACCCAGTCATCGCCAAGAGTATTCTTGTTGCGCGAGGGTGGTATGACTTTTATCAAGATGAAAGCGATAGACTTACTACGGTAATGGTTTCTGATGTGGTGAATCATCGATTTACTGTAAGCGAAGCTTCTGAGATGTTCGTCACACGCTTGCGTGATTATTATTCAAACAAAAATTACTAATCTTCTCCCTGTATGAAATTTTTTCAGAAAATATTCGCGTTCGTGTTCTCACTTCTCCTTCTTACGGGTGTTGCATATGCAGAAACCACAGGTGGGTCTATTGTCACTTGTGGGGAAACATCTCCGTGTACCGTCGATAATTTCGTTACTATTGTGAAGGGTGCGGTAGTACTCCTTCTTATGATATGTCTTCCGATTCTTGTGGTGTACGTAGTCTATAGATTCGTTATTGCGTGGTATCAGGTAGCGAATGGAAACTCTTCCGCCTACAGAGATGCTGTCAAGAAGGCGGGGAACGCGATTTTTGGATTTTTCATGGCGGTACTCGTATTTGGGGGAGGGCTCTTGCTTCTTCTTAAGATTTTCGGAGCAAAAGACTTTACTCTTAAGTTACTTAATCTTTTTTCAGAAGCATTCATTCCACACGCCTACGCTGCAGGAAGCACACTTCCTCTTCCAACGACTTTTACCAACCTTTTCGACTTCATTCTTGCGGTACTTAGAGTGGTGATGAGGTTCTTCATCTATCCTGCACTTATTGCGATGTGGGCATGGACAGGCTTCAGCTTCGTCTACGCACAAGGGAGGCCAGAAGCACTCGCAAAAGCTAAGAAGCTTCTTTTCTGGGCGACACTCTCTACTTTTATTGTGTTCATTACACAAGGGGCCATCACCGCCATGAAGGGGACCGCAGAACAGATAGTTCCAGGAGCGTTTTCTTCTGGTAACGACGTTAATCCTGGAAACCAGCAAAATTGTCCGACGGGTCAGAGACTTGACGCGAACGGCTTATGTGTTTCTTCTAATAGAGGTAATACCGCAACGGAATGTTCTGGAAAAACCAATGGCACGATTTGTTCTGTTCAGAAAGCAGGAGCGGTAGGTGGGTATGTTCCGGGGACGTGTAGTTTCAACACAGATGGAACTTTCGGATGTAATGTTGCTGTACAGAATGATTTTTGTCTCGCTCTTAACGCAACAGGTGCTCAGGTTGATGGGCATATGGTCAAGAACAGTGTCGGTACTCTTGATTGTGCGCCAATACGTTAGTGGTCCATAGAGCGACTCTCCTATATACAAAACATAATTCTTTGCTACACTTAGAAGTATCATGAAAAAGAACCATTCAACATACCTTCTTATATCACTCACCGCACTCACCTTTCTGCCCTCGGTTGCATTCGCAGTGAGTTTCGACTCCCTTGGCACCTTAATACAGTCTTTTACAGGAACGGTAGTGAAGGCGCTCGGGACACTCTTCATGGGGCTTGCAATGGTGGCATTTTTGTGGGGTATTGCAAGCTATATTTGGGCAATACGAGAAGGGAATGGAACAAAGATAGATGAGGGTAAAAAGTTCATGATGTGGGGACTGATTGCACTTTTCGTAATGTTCTCAGTGTATGGTATTGTGAAGTTCTTCCAAACAGAGCTTGGTCTGCCTGATAGTACCACAATAAGAATACCAAATATTGATTTTGGTGGCAGTGGTTCTCCTGTTGTGCCATAAATAGAGAACACCGAAAAGTGCCCTTAGAGGGTGTTTTTGTCACGGTTTCTGCAGTAGAGTGTTCGCAACACAAACCAGGCTCTTTGTGGAAAAGTCTCTTTCAAAGTACGTATTCTGCTATTTCGCAGACGGGAATCGTTTAGAAAGTGATTGCGTTTCGGTAGAGAATTTACCCTACATAAAAATTTGACTTTATTTTATAAAGTAGTATAATATATATTGTACCTACAAGGAGTTACTGTCACAAGGTTTCTTCTGTGGTAGGAGTTCTTTGAAAGGACGCTATGCAACAACCTGGTGCGTCTCTACGAGACGCTCAGAATGATAAAACGCTACAGGAACTTCTTGCACGTGTGCAAGAGCTTCCTCTGCCAACAGATAGCACAGTCTCTGTGTCGTCAGTTGGTGCTAATTCTTCGGCGGGTCCTCCCGCTAAGAAACCACCGCTTCCTGTCACCAAAATGGCAGAGAAGATGGCGCAAACTGCTCGCACAAGCGGGCGTACTGGCTCCTCTTCCGGAAATGGTGGAGGTCGTTATGTCCCACCTTCCCGAGGCTCGGGTGGTGGAAACTTTGGAGGAAGCATGAGTGGTTCGAAGAAACTGAAAGGTATACCTTTTATCTTGGTGGGGTTGATGGTCATGATTTTGATCGCCCTCGCCGGACAAGGGGTCAACGCTCTTTTCTTGAATGTCAACCTAGAGGCCCAGAACAAGGCTAATCAGATGGCTCTTCAAGAGTTGGAGATCGAAGCCAAGAAAGCGAAACTTCAAGCCGAAATTGAAGCCGTCAAAAACGGCCGAGGTATTGGCTCAATTGCCGCGGTGCAGGAAAGAAAGATCGAAAGCTTCGTCTGCGGCCCCTCAGAGCAACGTGATCAAGGATTCGCGAACGCGAGTGTCCAAGAGATCGCTTCTCCGGGTGATTACAACGTCTCTTCTGGGTGCGCACTTGTGCGTTTCCCTGGAAGTTTGACGATCAAAAAGGTCTCAGGTGATGGAATGATCTACACCGAAGACTCTGCGTCAACCACCGGGTTCAGGGGTTGCGCACAGGGTTCCGCAGGGCGTTCATCGTCTTCGTGCGAATCTTTCATTTCTGGTCATTATGGACAGACTCTCAAAGTCATTGTTCCGGAAGGTCGGAGTATTCGATTCACAATAACCAAATAGGAGTCATCATGAGTGATGCACACGGTGGCCACGGTGGTGGCGAAAAGAAAACAGCTTCCCAGAAGATCTGGGGCGCTGTCGGGTCAACGATCTCAATCCTCGTCGGTCTTCTGGTCATGGGGTATGCCCTCATGTCTCTGGCGCCACTCGTTATGAGTGCGTTCACCCAAACTGTCGCACTGAGTTCAAACGCAGTTGCGGATTTTGGTAGGGCAATGCTGTCATTCAGTA
>CAZCQX010000078.1:0-3496 GCA_964500955.1 uncultured Candidatus Saccharibacteria bacterium
GTACACAAAGAGGGCGATTAGCTCAGTTGGTAGAGCAGCGCTTTTACACAGCGAAGGTCAGAGGTTCGAATCCTCTATTGCCCACAAAAAGTAAAAACCAGAAGTCAAAAGACTTCTGGTTTTTACTTTTTGTGGGCAATAAGAAAATGAACCGCTTCATTTTCGTGAGAATTCGAATACGGGTCGTGGATCTGCTTCGAGCAGAGCGAGGCAGATTTGTGACCGAATCATCCTAAGGTACAAAAATCCTTTTTTATTCTTTGAGCAATAAGAACCTCTACTGTCTAAGCGACGGAGGAATTGCGTCTTCTAAGATGCGCTCAATTCCTTCAATAAAAGGCTTGAGGTTATCTTGGTGTACATAGAAATCATCAATGATACCCGGATTCTCCTTCACCAAATCACCAAAAGTTTTACTGTATCTTTCAAAAAAATGTTCTGGGTTTTTGGATTCGTCTGATCCGTCAAAACCTTTTTTCAACGCCAACTGCATCTGAATCATATTTTTTGCAAAAGTGATTCTTTGCAATCTAGCATTTTCTGCTTCTACACTTTCTGGTGTTACATAATTTGGTACTCCTTCCATGTTTTTATTTTACTTATCCTCATAGATAACCTCCCTCCCCAATCTATCTTCGAGTTTTCTTCCGAGCATCCTTCGTGCGTCTCCTGTTCCACACACATACACTTCTCCGTCTCCTATCTTGTGCACCACCATATCGAGCACATCATTGATAGCTTTTGTGATTTCTTTTTCTATTACAAATTTCCCGAAAGGAATAACCTCCCCGTCTAGGGTGCAGTATTCATCTGAAATACAAAGATGATGCTTCATATGCTATGAAGTATAGCGCACTTGATGCGTTTAAAAAGCGTACTTGTACACGATATAGAAGAGGAGTCCTACAACGATCGCAACAGTCGCAGTCTTCGTGTGTCGTCTAATATACACTCTCGCTTCGTCACCGTATTCATATGAAAGATATGCAGCAATACCTGCTCGCAAAAATCGTCCCATGAAAGTTGCGATAAAGACAATCACTAAAGACACCCCAAACGCTCCTGCGAGAAAAGAAAACACTCTGTCTGGAAGCGGAGTGAGCGACGCAATGAACTGCGCAACGAACGCATTATCATTAAAGAGGCTTCTTGCTTTCTCTACCAAATCTTCCCCATGAAGCAGTTGTAACAGAGACGCTCCGTATCGTCCATACAAAAAATATCCGAGCGAGTACATCGCGAGCGACCCCACAGCAGAGCCGAGCGCAGACACCGCAGAAAGTAACTTCCAAGAAATATCTTTTCGGTATGCTAAGATAAGCGCAAGGAAGGCTTCCGGCAACACCGGAGAAATAGTCGCCTCTAGGAACGCAACGAAGAACACAGCCACTTTCGTGTGTGGGGTACGAACTAGTCTTTCTATGTAGCGGTCAGTTTTGTGTAAAAAATTCATTCGTAGCGCTGGTGAGCCAATTATCGAAGACGTGTTCCGTTAGTGAGGGTGGTTGTTGGATTGAAAAGCGCAAGCGTATCCCCTTCTCCTCCCGCGAGAATCATTCCTTGTGACTCATGCCCACGAAGCATACGGGGTGCGAGATTGGTCACGAAAGGAAACTGCTTACCGACAAGAGAGTCTTCGGAAACAAATTGTCTAATACCAGAAAGTATTTGCCGAGGAGAACTTTCACCGAGATCTACTTTTAAAATGTACAGCTTGTCCGCACCTTCTACGACATCAACAGAAAGAACTGTTCCTACTTTTATTTCGACTTTAGAAAAATCTTCTATGGTTATATAAGTGTTCTCTTCTTTTTTTGTTGATTCCTCTTGTGGGGTTGTGTTTTTTTCTTGTTCTGACATAGTTCTATCCTACCACGAATCACTCTCTCCTTCACCTTCGTCATCGACCCCTTCCATGTCATCTTCTTCGTAGGTTCCTGGACCATTAACCTTATCAAGATACCGCTGAAGTACGATAGCCGCCGCTTGATCATCTACTTCGTGACTTCCTTCTTTTCCTGGTTGCTTGCGTGCTTCAACAGTTGAGTACCACTCTTTTTCAAAGACAACACGAACGTCGATAGCGTTCTCAAGCTCAGCGCCGAACTTTCTCGCTTCCTTCGCTATTGGGTTTAGTTTCCCATTACCGTCAACACTTTCTCCTATCACCACCATGCCGAACTTCATCTCACGAATAAGCTCGAGAGTGTCTTTCATGAGTGTCGCATCATTTGGTGACACCATAAGAGGAAAGGCCAACCTCCCCTCATCGTCTGACTGAGCGAATCCTACTTTTTTAGAACCATAATCTATACCTAAATATTTCATAGTGACTAAAGTATATCATTAATCAACAGCACCCCTCTCTGTATAACCATACAAAATTGATGAGACCTTAGCTATGACCCCTGACAAAACTTTCTCATCTTTGCCTTTGGTCATAACACACACCACGTATGGACGCTGTGTGTGGTAGACGATTCCGCAGTCGTGCAAAAACTGATATCGAACGTCTACCCCTTTCCTGTTTTCAATTTGTTGAAAAATACCATACTTATGTGCAACAGTAACCCCATCAGGAACACCAGAGACGAGCCCTTCCGTAAACGAAGAAGAAGCCAACATCTTCAAAAGAAGCTCGGAGTGTTCTTCATTCAAAAAAGAAGAACCATAAAGAACCCTCAAAAAAAGAGAGTACTCTCGCGTAGAAACTGTGTAGGTGGCAGTCTTCGTTGGGTCTGTTAAGTGCGCAATGTTAAATATTTCTTGTAAATACTTAACATCTAGGAGCGAGAGTATTGTATTTTTTGCAGCATTGTCTGACTGGACAAGCATTATTTCTACTAATTGCTCAACGGTATACACCTTCCCAACAATCAGTGATGTTGGTGTTTCGACATCTCCAGATGAAAACTCCTTTGAATATACTACTTGTTTTTTTAAAAAAGCAGGGTTGTCTTCTGCTTGTGCATACACAGCAATAGCAAGTGGCAATTTGAACAAGCTTGCAGGAAAGAAAGAAGCTGACTCGTTTTCCCCAAACCAAAAACCAGAATTAAGATCTCTCACATAAAAAGCGTAGTCTTCTAGTGCGTTGTTTCGTTTTTCTTTTTCAAGAAATTTTACAATCTCTCTTTTTTCATCGACGAAAAACCCTATATCTGTCGCAGGGTTAGATGAGGAACCAATCAGAGGGTTGATGAGCTGTGACCTCTCTGTTGGGTTTCTCAAAATACGAAAACTTTTGAGAAAACTTTCGTACCTTTCTTGACTCATTACACCACCAAAGAAGTACCCCACTAAAAGAGAAGTGAGTATAAGTGTGGGGAGCGCAATACCTAGATTGTCTGTAATGATATTATGTGTGTCTTTTTTCATATGCTTACAACATATACAGCAATATCTAAATTGCTCACGGTAAGGTTACCATGAAGTATACACCAAAAAGACTAAAGGTTGTGTTCTTGGTGTTTTTGTGCCACTTTAAAAAAGAAAT
>CAZCQX010000079.1:0-3492 GCA_964500955.1 uncultured Candidatus Saccharibacteria bacterium
TTTTATAAAAAGGAAATCAGTCCAATCATTCTTTGTGCGTAAGTGGGTATGGATACCTCTTGTTGTTATGGTCCTTTCTATTTTATCAGGACTACTTTCAAATAGAACATATTCTCCCGGGTTTGCAATGCCGCCTTTTATGCACTCGATGGCTCCAGGTGGAATGCCTCCAACACTTCCTTTGGCCAATGTGATTAATTTTTTTAAGAACGAGTCACGTTTTGAGCGAGTTGCTGACATCGGAAGAGATCCTAATGATGTCCCCCCACCAATTACAAGAACGTCCCCAACTGAAGTTAAAATCAATGTTCTTGTTAAAGAAGTTATAAGTGAAGTATTCCCTGGAATTTATTTTAATTATTGGACGTTTAATGGAACCGTGCCAGGCCCAATGTATCGCGTACGAGAAGGTGACACTGTTATTCTCTCAATAACCAACGATCCTTCAAGTCTTCATCATCACAATATAGATCTTCATGCTGTAACAGGACAGGGTGGAGGGGCTTCACTCACAGATGTTATGCCAGGAGAAACAAAAACTATTAAGTGGAAAGCTATGAATCAAGGCCTCTTTATCTATCACTGTGCAATGCCAAATGTGAGTACTCATAATTCACATGGGCAGTATGGACTTATTCTGGTAGAGCCAAAAGAAGGATTACCAAAAGTAGATAAAGAGTTTTATATTGTACAAGGAGAACTCTATACCATTGGTCAAACTGGTAAAAAGGGATTAACTGTATTTGATTCCGATGCCCTCATTGCCGGGCACCCTAATTATGTAACCTTTAACGGCAGGGTGGAGTCTACTCCAAGAATGCATGCAAAAGTTGGTGATAAAATTCGTATGTACGTTGGTAACGGTGGAGTAAATCTTATATCATCATTCCATGTGATTGGAGAAATCTTCGACACTGTTTATCCTGAGGGCTCTATGGGAGAAGGTGGTGCAAAACTTAAAAATGTTCAAACTACCGCAGTGTTGCCAGGAGGTTCGACAATTGTAGAGTTTACTGTGGATGTTCCGGGGAAATTTTTGTTAGTAGATCATGCGCTTTCAAGAATGAATTTAGGTGCTTGGGCGGTACTTGAAGTGACAGGAGATAAGCAACCAGATATTTACTCCCAGGTCCCTGATGATTACAAGACAAATTCAACGTCTACCGAATCTTCGCAAAAAGAAGTTGCTGCGACTAAAAAAGAAGGAGAGGTCACGCAAGAAATGGGAGGTCACTAGGTCACCTCATAAGAAAGACCCTTGAATCCTAGTTCTAATCCCGTCTACGACAGTACTCCTCCACAAAGGGTGATATACTCTGATGATATGAATAACAACTCGTATCATTGGTATACGTCTCTTAGTAAACCTACGTGGTCACCACCATCGTGGCTCTTTGGTCCAGTGTGGACAGTGTTATATATAGTTATTGCTGTTACGTATAGTACTGTTTTTTATAAAGTGTGCACAAAAGAGCTACCCATAGCCGTTGCTGTTCCTTTTTTACTTAATCTTGTTTTTAATTTTTCCTTTACTTATTTTCAGTTTGGTTTGAAAAATAATTTTCTTGCTTCTGTTGATATACTTCTTGTACTTACTACTCTCGTCTGGGCGATGTATTCTCTTTATAGCGCCTCACTTATACAGCACATTTCTACAGGATCACCAAGTCTCGCTTGGATTATCTATGCAAACATCCCGTATCTTCTGTGGGTGTTGTTCGCAACTGTGCTTCAGGTAACTATTACGTATTTGAATTTTTAATTTGTAACTCTATATGACTTGGTCACTACTCTACACATACTTCCTGTCGCTTCCGGTTATTTTCGTGTTTGATATGCTGTGGCTTGGATTCTTTGCGAAGGATTACTATGCGCGGTTGATGGCTCCTGCTGTTGATATTAAATTTTATTGGCCTGCGGTAATCGCTTTTTACTTGCTGTACATTGTGGGAATCTTCATCTTCGCTGTGTATCCAGGAGTAGCAGAGAAAAATCTTATTAAAACAGTAGCACTTGCTGGAGTGTTCGGATTCTTCTGTTATATGACGTATGATCTTACTAACTTAGCTACAGTGAAAGATTGGCCAGCAACACTCGTGCTCGTTGATATACTCTGGGGAGTTGTATTGTCTTCATTCACTGCATTCGTGGCGTATACAATCTATTTTTGGATCAACTAAGCATGACAGCGATCTTTTTCGTAGCACTTGCGGTGTTTGTGTATGTTAGTCTCGGATTTATTACTGCTCTTTTTTTGAAAAGAAACGATATCGCAGACGTTATGTGGGGGCCGGGTATTTTTCTTGTCTCTCTGGTTTCATTCGTTGTCTCTGGAGGAGGGGAGATACTTCTCCTTGGTTTGGTGTTTTTGTGGGCGTGTCGTATTGCATTCCACATAGGGGCACGATTTTTTTCTAAAAAGGAAGAGGATTTCAGATATGAGACATGGAGAAAAACTTGGAAGTATTTTTATGTAAGAAGCTATCTACAAGTATTTTTACTTCAAGGGTTTTTGATGATGTTGGTTGCGAGTGGTTTCGTGACTCTTGCGTTATATAACGTGGTACCCACTACGGCATTACTATATGTTGGGGTAGGTGTTGCTCTTTGTGCGCTTTTGTTTGAAACAGTCGCAGACATGCAATTGAAAGAGTTTCTTCGACAGAACAGAGGAGGTATTATGCGTGCTGGGGTATGGAAATATTCTAGGCACCCTAATTATTTTGGCGAGGTTACCTTTTGGTGGGGGTTGTGCATCGCGGGGGTTTCTCTTCAGTCATCACTTATGGTAAATCTTCTTCTCCTTGTGTCTCCTCTTACGATTACGTTTCTTATCTTATACGTTTCTGGTATTCCTATGCTCGAAAGAAAGTATGCAGGCAATCAAGAGTTCGAGGAATATAAAGCAACAACCAACGCGTTTTTCCCTTGGTTTCCAAAAAGTAACTCTAACTAAGAGGTGTGTTATTCACACGTCATTCTGCGTATCTTTTCTAGCTTTGCACTAATTTCGCTAATCTGCTCTTCGATAATCTCGATGTCTTTTTTCTCCTCCACTACTTCCTCTTCTGTTTTTTCGGTGAGTTTCTTTTCTTTCTTGAGACCAGAGATGAGAATCGAGTCTCCGATAAATACCGACACGAACAATCCGCTCATAAGGAGGATCACAATACCAGTAAGCATTGAGCCAACATCAGAAAATACCACCGCGCCAATCTCGGTAGATTCTTCTAGATAATCAGCTGTGTGCCACACACCTCTCCAAAACAAGATCACACCGCTTCCGCCGACGAAACCATACACAAAAGGATGCTTTGAGAGTTTGCCGCGAACAGCATCTTCTAGTCTGTCAAAAAATAGCTCAACACTTCGAAAAGGATTTTTCATACTCGTAAGTATAGCAAAGGTTTTGTTTTTGTGTCACCTGTATATCGAAATCTGCTGTGCACGGCTCGTTCTGTGGTTAAAAGTTTAGTATTTTATTTTTTCATG
>CAZCQX010000080.1:0-3484 GCA_964500955.1 uncultured Candidatus Saccharibacteria bacterium
GGCGGTAGAACAGTTCTTGGAACTCCGTTCCGTGCATAATCTATGAAGATAAAAAAGAAGGATCTAAGACGCATCCTTGCATGGTTCGTCACCGTACTTTCTCTTCTTTTGGTGCTTGGTTTCTCTCTTGTGTACTACAAGACGTCGCTTCTCACTATTACCTCATTTTCTCTCGAAGGGGTGAGTGACGAGGAAAGAGCGAAGCTTCTTCCTCTTCTTATGAGCCACGCCTCTTCCAGACGCCTTCTTGTGGTGCGTAATGACAGTATTCTCACCCCAGATGAGCGCGGTATCGTAAAGATAGCTCTTAGTGTTCTACCAGAAACAAAGCGTGTTCATATACAGCCGGTAGGTCTTCATACGTTACGTGTTTCCCTCGTAGAGTATGAACCAGCTTTTCATCTCGAGGATGGTAACTTTCTTGATCCGACAGGGGTTGTCTTTATGAGTGCGCGTGTCCATACACACCTACCGACGCTACAGATTCCATCGTTTTCTACTACCACAAAAAGAGAACACGGAATACAGGTAACACGCGTTACTTCTCTTGATGTTTCCTTGCTTCAGTCGCTACATGATTTTTCTGATAAGATATCGAAAGTCATCTTTCCTGTCGGAGTCATATCTTTGGACGAGTATGGTGATGTTTCTTTTTTTGATGTAGATGGGGTAGGGGTTGTGAAGCTTACAAAAAACAATGTTACCAACAAAACTTGGACTACTTTTATAAGCGCGATAGATACGGAGCCTTTAAAATCAACATTAGAAAAAGAAAAAGAATCACTTAATTACATTGATGTGCGTTTCGGGAACAAAGTGTTCTACTCCTTCGGTTCCAAGACTTCTACCTCATCAGTTGATATACTACCTCACTATGAAGACATTTCTACAACCACTACTGAACAGATTCACTAAGAAACCTCGCCGTAGGCATCAGATGCCGGTGAGAGGTTTTTGGCAACGTATCATAGACGAGAAGCTATCCCGTGGTGAAACAATCAGCGTTGTTGCTCCCATGGCGGATGTTACCGATGTTGCTTTTCGTGCCATGATAGCGAAATATTCTAAACCGTATGGACCAGATGTGATGTGGACTGAGTTCGTGTCTGCTAACGGCCTCTGTAGCCAAGGACGTGAGATTCTTAAAAGAGATCTTGAGTTTAGTGACATAGAGCGTCCTATTGTTGCTCAGCTGTTCACTTCTAATCCAGATACCATGCGTGAAGCAGCGAAACTCTGTCGTCAGCTTGGGTTCGATGGTATCGACATCAATATGGGATGCCCTGACAAAAGTATAGAAAAGCAAGGAGCAGGGGCAGCGCACATGAAAGACTGGCGCACTGCGCAGAAGGTGATACGCGCAGCACAAGAGGGAGCAGGAGATATGCCTGTATCTGTGAAGACGCGTATCGGATGGAATAAGGTTGAATTTAAAGAATGGCTTCCTAAGATATTAGAATGCAATGTTCCTGTCCTCACTGTACACCTCCGCACCAGAAAAGAGATGAGCAAGGTTGATGCTCACTGGGAGCTTATGGAAGATGTGGTGAAGCTTGTGCGTGATGTCACGGGACCTCTTGAAGAAGGTGGAACTATTATTTTAGGTAACGGTGACATCACTTCGGTCACAGAAGGAAAAGAAAAGGCGAAGAAGACGCACGCAGACGGTGTTATGGTTGGTCGTGGTATTTTTGGTACACCGTGGTTTTTTAACGAAGAAGAGTACAATAAAGGAAAAAGTATTGAAGAGAAGTTACGTATTTGTATCGAACATACGAAATTATACGAAGAAAAGTTGGGGGACATAAAATCTTTTGCAATAATGAAGAAACATTACAAAGCGTATGTGAACCACTTCGACGGCGCAAAAGAACTTCGTGCAGAACTTATGGAATGTCAGAATTCGCAGGAGGTTGAAGAAAAGATTACCTCTTTCCTCTCCACACGTGCTACATCGGTGTAATTAAAAAAAGCCCCGCCTAAGCGGGACGAGTGACACAGATACTGAAGGAATTGAAGCCCTTCTTCTCTCGAAAAAGAGTATAGATAACGAGACCGGTGTCCTTGTCCTTTGGAAAGGATGAAAAGTTTCTGAGGGTAACTTTTCCAACGAAATAGTTACAGGTAACGAGCAGGGTTACTTTCTCCTTCTCCATAACAATTTCTACTCGGTAACGGTTATTTCTTTCGCAAGGGATGTCGTTTTCAAAGAGAAGCTCAAGCCGAGTCTCTTTTATTGCCATAAAAGGCCTGAACATGTCATAAATGATGTTCTTCAGCACATACCATGGTGCGTCGGAGTAATCCTTCATAAAAGTGTGGTAAGTCACCGCTCTTTGAACCGTTTCAGTCATTACTAGCTCCTTTCGTGTGGTATACTTTTGGAACAAACTCTATTGCTATTTCTACACTCTTTAATCATTTATGTCAACAAACCACATTGCACTTTATCGTAAGTACCGACCAGAACGTTTTTCAGATGTTGTTGGTCAGCCACACATTGTAGAAGTACTCACAAAATCAATCATCAACAAAAAACCTTCCCATGCATATCTTTTTTGTGGAGGAAGAGGGACAGGAAAGACAACAGTTGCGAGAATTTTCGCTCGAGACATAGGATGCAACCCAGAGGACATTATTGAGATAGATGCAGCGTCTAACCGTGGTATAGATGAAATACGAGAACTTCGGGAGGCTGTGCGCACAGCACCTTTTTCTAGTCCTTTTAAGGTATATATTGTGGATGAAGCGCATATGCTCACCAAGGAAGCGTCGAACGCTCTCCTTAAAACACTTGAAGAGCCACCACATCATGTCATCTTCATTCTTGCAACAACTGACCCAGAGAAACTGCCAGAAACTATTGTATCGAGATGTCAGAAGCTTGTATTCTCTTCTCCGTCTATTTCTGTGCTCGCATCGCGACTCGAGTATGTTGCTAAGTCAGAAGGTGTAAGCTTGTCTCATGAAGGTGCTGTACTCATCGCTAAGCATGGCAAAGGTTCCTACCGAGATGCTCTTGGGGTGCTCGAACAAGTTCTCTCACTTGCGCACAAAGAATACACATACGATACTGTTGCGCAATTCCTTGGTGAACCAGAAGAAGTTCTTCTTCTACAACTTCTCACAGCGCTTTCAAAAAAAGATACCAAGGAACTGCTTGCTATAGTACAGAAGCTAAGCACTCACGGAGAATCGCTTCGTACGTACGATGCATTCATCGAGGTAGTGCGTCAGGCGCTTCTTGGGCGTCTTGGAAAAACAGAAGGAGTAAAAGAAGAAGTGGTGACTCTTGGAAAAGAGTTCCCCCTTGTGATCAACTCTGCTCTTGTGCTCATGCTTCTTGAAAAAAGGGCACTCGTAGAGCGTGCATCTCTTCATGGGTGGACAGCGTTTGAGGTAGTACTGCTCTCACTTACTACAGACTAATCTTGGTATCATGAAGCGAGTACGGCGATACTTTGAATTTTTGAAAAATCACTCG
>CAZCQX010000081.1:0-3394 GCA_964500955.1 uncultured Candidatus Saccharibacteria bacterium
GGCAGATCTGTGACCAAATCCCATTCGCTGCGCATTTTCATGGTTGCCGACACTTGTAACCCCTCATCTCGTATGTTGCAAAACACACCACATTATGCTAGTCTGTCAAGTTAATATGCTACAGTATATCGAGCGACATGCGCATAGCTTTATAGAAGCAACCGCTACAAAAGACTTCTGGAAAAGGTTTTTAGACAATCTAAAGAACGAACTTGTCCTTCCTTTTGAGGTGCTCAGGATCTTCTCTGTGAGTGTGTCTGCGTTGTTACTGTACCTGCTAGATATTCCTTTTGTTAAAGAGTGGACGCAAACATTTGTTCCGCTTATTGCTGTTATCTTGGTTACACATTATCTCACGGTGATTCCTACATATGTTGCTATTGTGCTTATCTTTCTCCCTATGTCTATAGTCGCACCGTTCCTTAGTCTTAGTGTGTTGTTCAGTTTTTTGTACGTACTTTCTGTATAGAACTTGCCTGTCTGTATTTTGGGGGATTTTTTTGTTACAATCGTAGCCATATGGAACCTCAAATCTTACTTTTTTATAAATACGTCACTATTACCAACCCTGAAGAGTTCAAGAAGCAGTATGTTGCGCTCTGTGAACGCTATCATTTGCAAGGTCGTACTATCATTGCAGAAGAAGGTATCAACGGCACTCTAGAAGGAACCAAAGACGAGACAGAGGCTTTTGTAAAAGAGTTGCTTTCTTTTGATATTCTCTCTGACATGCATATCAAGAGAAGTAAGGGGACAGGGAAGGCCTTCCCAAGGCTCTCTGTGAAGATTCGTAACGAAATCGTAGGAACTAGATATCCAAAAGAGGTGGATCCAACTAAACTCACCGCACCGCATTTGAAACCAGAAGAACTTCGTGCATGGTATGAAGAAGATAAGGATTTCGTGGTGGTGGACATGCGTAATTCATACGAATTCGAGGTGGGGCATTTCAAAAAATCTATCGACCCAGGCATGACTGCATCTCGTGAGCTTCCACAGTTGATAGATAAAATCAAGAAAGAAACAGAAGGGAAAACAATACTTACTGTATGCACCGGCGGGGTGCGATGCGAGAAGATGTCAGCGTATCTTCTCCATGAAGGGTTCAAAGATGTGTATCAGTTAGACGGAGGTATGCATACCTATATGGAGAAGTATCCAGGGAAAGATTTTCTCGGGACACTTTTTACATTTGATAATCGTCTTGTGATGGATTTTGGAGGAGAGAGAGAAGTTATCGGAGCATGTAAGAAGTGTGGAGAAAAGACTGAGAAGTATCAGAATTGTGCGAATGCAGAATGTAATATGTTGTTTCTTGTGTGTGACGCGTGTACTGAAGAAGGTGAGCCAATGTTCTGTTCTCAGGCATGCAAAGAAAAAGCGGTACATGTTGTGCAACGAGTGAGACAATAAGTGTTTTTAGTAAAAAACTATCAAGTATGAAATTCGAAGACAAAGTAAAGTGGTTACGTGAAAAGAAATATAAAGGAAGAGAGACAGAAGAATTTCTACACGATGTGAAGAGAGTGGCGAACGGGGAAGCGGTAGAGTATCTGGTGGGTCAGGTCGATTTTTGCGGAGCAAAAATCGACCTCTCTCTTCATCCTATGATTCCACGTCCTGAAACTGAGCACTGGGTGCGCGGTTTGATAGAAGAGATAAAGAAATGCGAGAGTGCGTATACCATACGAGTACTTGATCTATTCTCTGGATCGGGGTGTGTCGGCCTTGCTATTCTAAAAAACATTCCAGAAACGTATGTTGATATGATAGAGCTTGACCCGAAGCTCAAAGAGCAGATTGAAATTTCAGTTGATAGAAATGTGATACGTAGAACTCGTGCTCGTGTGGTGACGGGAGACACATGGGAAGGAGCGTCATCGCGATATGACTACATCACTGCGGTGCCACCGTATGTACCACCTTCTATGAAGGAAGAAGTGATGAAAGAACTCCATCAAGAGGCGCCTCTTTCTTTTTTTGATAAAGAAGACGGGTATTTCTACCATAAGCAGGTACTTAGTCGTGCGAAGGAGTTTCTTAAAGAAGGTGGGGTGGCATATCTTGAATTCGATACCACTCAACGTACAGAAATAGAGTCTCTCGCGCAGGGGTATGGATGGGAGAACTACTCGTTCCTTAAAGATCCTTATGGAAACGAGTGTGTGATACGGTTGGTGAAATAAAGAGTATACGAGTAAAATGGTACTGTTTTGTGGTATCTTTGTCGAAAAATCTTGCTTTTTTGCACAAAGTATGCTATTATTATACTTAATTATTTCCCTGTATGGGCGTCTCTCGTTAAGTCAAGTTTGCACGACTTTTTATGCAGATATCCATCACACTCTCGCACTTGAGAGAGATTCCTTTTTCGAAGAAAGGGGCGGTGCAAATAATGCATTATTTCTAAGATAGATTTCTATTTGTTTTTTGTATGTACACAATGATTGCAGGTGGGTCACAGAACTCACACAACACTCAGTCTCGCGGAGGTGACAAAGGTCGCTCCTATGACCGAGATGGTGGAAAAAAGTTTTCTCATTCTCCTCGTGGAGGAAGAGATTTTGGGCGTGGAGGTTCTCATGGTAATGGCGGACGTGGTGGCCGAGGTCGCTTCGGCGACAGAGGGGGTTCTTCTCGTCCTCGACCGTTTGATCCAAAGAAGGCGTTTAAGAAAGATTACATTGATGAGAAGCTTTTTATTAACAAGGAAGCTACCGTTTCTGAAGCTACAGACTATGTGGCAGAGCACGTCTTCACTGATTTTGGTATTGCAGACATGCTTGCGACCAACCTTGAAGCAAAAGGTCTCATTAAGCCTTCACCTATTCAGGATCAGGCTATCCCTGTTGTTCTTAAAGGGCACGATGTGATAGGTATTGCTTCAACAGGAACAGGGAAGACCGCAGCCTTCCTCATCCCTCTTATCAACAAACTTGTAGCTGATAGAGAGCAGAAGATTATGGTGCTCTGCCCAACAAGAGAGCTCGCACTTCAGGTAGAAAACGAGTTCGTAGCATTCACTCGTGGAATGAAGCTCTTCTCTGTCTCATGTGTAGGTGGTGCTCCTATTATGCGACAGGTTAAGGAGCTTGAGCTTGGTGTTCATGCAGTTATTGGTACACCGGGACGTGTGAAGGATCTTATCGAGCGTGGAAAGATTAACATGAAGTTTTTCGACAGTATCGTTCTTGATGAAGCTGATAGAATGCTCGACATGGGATTCATTGACGATATGCGCTATATATTGGGACAGATGCCAGAAAAGAAGCAAGGACTCTTCTTCTCTGCAACGTTTTCTCCTGATATTAAGGCACTCTGTTCTGACTTTCTTCGTGATCCGGTTACTGTGTCTATCAAGACTCGTGACACTGCGACATCTGTGATGCAGGAC
>CAZCQX010000082.1:0-3365 GCA_964500955.1 uncultured Candidatus Saccharibacteria bacterium
TACCGCATGATAGTGATCCGCATCATGAAGGTTGGTTTGGGTACTGGAAATATGATGGGTTTAAAAAAAGTAGGACGCAAGGACGAGTGCCTAAAAATGAAGAATTATGGAAATCTATAAAGCGTGAGTGGTTGATTAATTTTAGTAATAAAAAAGATATACCTGGTAAGTCTGTCAGGAGAAAGGTTTCTGAAAATGATGAATGGTGTGTTGAGGCCTATTTAGAAACTGACTATTCAAATTTATCAGATCAAGAATTTGTTGAGTTAGGGAGAAAATATCTATCCTTCCTATTAAGAAACGGCAACTTTTCTCTAGTTAAAAATCTCTCTCAAAAAAACAGTGAAATTGATTTAGCCTCAAAAGATTTTCATTGGTTTAGTTATATTGATTTATTTGATAACCCTCAGATTGGTAAAAGTATTGATCTAAACAAACTTGAGGAATCTGATGATGGAGTAAATTACGTGGGGCGTACAGAAGAAAATAACGGCATCACTGCTAAGGTTGTAAATGATGGAACTTTTAAAATCTACGAAGGTAATTGTATTACAGTACCTATGGTTGGAAATGAATTAAAATCTAGTTATCAAACAGCGCCTTTCTGTGTATCTCAAAATGTTGCAATACTGAGACCAAAAAATTTCATACTTAATTCATTCATTGCACTATTCTTAAATACAATCATCAGAAAAGATAGGTTTCGTTTTGCATACGGAAGAACTCTTAGTCTTGATAGGTTAAAAATGTTGAAAATAAAACTCCCCGTGGATAAAAAAGGAAATCCAGATTGGCAGTTCATGGAAGACTATATAAAAAGTTTGCCCTACTTTACTGAAACATAAGACTAATGTTTTTCAGTTTAAAATAGATAACTACATGGACACAAAAACCATAGACACATATAACAAATTAGCACGGGAGTACGATGATGAAACACTTGGTTTCTGGGACAGCTTCCCGAGAACCTTCGTCGATCATTTCGTTGCGGAAGTGCGCGGACGGGTGTTAGATGTTGGAAGTGGTCCAGGGAGAGACGGTCTTCTCTTAAAAAATGCTGGATTAGATGTTGTCTGTCTCGATGCTTCTTCGTCTATGGTGGAACTCTCTACTGGTCGAGGTCTTGTCTCTGTTGTTGG
Organism: uncultured Candidatus Saccharibacteria bacterium; assembly: GCA_964500955.1. Lineage (GTDB taxonomy): Bacteria > Patescibacteriota > Minisyncoccia > Phycocordibacterales > UBA5272 > UBA11704. The sequence continues at coordinate 1,140 of CAZCQX010000082.1, forward strand.
AGATTTCCTTGAGCTTCCTTTTGAGGAAAAAAGTTTTGACGGGGTGTGGGCGTACACATCATTGCTTCATGTTTCTAAACAAGATTTTAAAAAAGCAGTTGCGGAAATAAAGCGAGTATTACAAGAAGGAGGACGTCTTGGATTAGGGTTAATAGAAGGTGAGGGTGAGGTGTATAGGGAGAACATGGGAGAAGGGAATGCGAGATTGTTCAGCTATTTTAAAAAAGAAGAAGTAGAAGAAATTTTGAAAACAGAAGGGTTCGAAGTTGTGTACTTCGAAACGATCACTCCAGGATCTAGAAGGTATCTGCAGTTTATCGCGGTGCGACGGTAGACGTTGTAATCCCTTACCTCCACCTCTTCATGAATGCTATACTTCTCTGTAGCATATTATGGACTTTTCTTCACTTAAAAAATATAGAAACACTGTACTCTTTTTTATTGTTGTGAGTGTTGTGCTTATCACGCTTATTGCCTATGTAGTTTTGCTTACCAAACAGGTAGAGAGTCTACGTCATCAGGTGACAGATTCATCAGAGACACTCACACAGCAGATAGATACCTTATCTCTCGCTATTTCGTCGCTTCGTCAGGATACAGTTGGACTCTCTTCGTCTCTTACCGACACGAAGCAGAATGTTGATGCGGTGAAGCATGAAGTTGGAGGGGTGTCACAGACGGTCGGCGCCATCTCTGGCGCAGTAGATACGCTACAAAAGCTCACGAAGATAGATAGTGAACTCCTCAAGAAATATTCTAAAATATATTTTCTTAATGAGAACTACAAGCCAGCATACCTCTCAGTGATACCTGAAGAATATGTCTACAGCTCTACGAAACAAGAACTCTTTTTGTCAGACGCAATGCCGTATCTCATCAGTATGTTCTACACCGCGAAGCAAGATGGAGTGACACTCTATGTGAAGTCAGCATATAGATCCTTCACTGAACAGAAGTCACTCAAAACTTCATACACTATAAGGTATGGATCTGGAGCGAACACTTTCTCGGCAGATCAGGGGTACTCTGAACACCAGCTTGGTACAACTATTGATGTGATAGCCCCAGGACTTGGGGGAACGCTTTATGGCTTCGATGCGACGACAGGGTATACGTGGATGGTCAACAATGCATACCGCTTCGGCTTCGTACTTTCCTACCCGAAAGGGAATACGTACTATATTTATGAGCCATGGCACTGGAGATTCGTAGGAATACCTCTTGCGACATATCTTCATACAAAAGGATTGAACTTTTATGATATGGATCAACGTGAGATAAATACATATATTCCTAAGCTTTTTGATTAAGTGTGGTGTATATACTAAAAAACAGGTCGCGTATGCGACCTGTTTTTTGAAAACAGTAAAAAAAGAGTTACTTAAGGATTGTCAGTACTCCTTCTTTGCTTTGTCGTACTTTTGGAAGAAGTGCGTAAGGGTCCTCACCCCTGTAGCCGAGAGCGAGCATGGTGACCGTATGAAGGTTCTTTTCTTTTAGGTTAAGGATTTCATCTATCGTTTCCGCATTGAATCCTTCCATTGGTCCAGCGTCAACCCCAAGAAGAGCTGATGTTTCTAACATGAACCCAAGTGCGATATAGGTCTGAGACTCAAGCCATAGATGTGCCTTATCTCCCTTGGCATCTATTGCGCCATGTACCATCTGCGAAAAACCTGAAAGTTCTTCTACGGTTTTGCCTTGAGCTTGCGCGGTGCGAGCTATGAGCTCATCTGCCACATTCTTCGCATCTGTTCTTGAGGCGATGACTATTAGATGTGACGCATCAGTAATCTTCGGTTGTCCGTATCCTGCTTCTTGGATTTTCTTACGGAGTTCTTTGTTTTCGACAACAATAAAGTGCCACGGTTCTACACCGTAAGCGCTAGGGGATATACGTCCTGACTCCAGAATGCTCTCGAGTAGCTCCTCTGAAAGTTTCTTTGTGGCATCGAATTGCTTCACGCCGTATCTAAAAGAGAGGGCTTGTTTTATTGTAGAAATGTTCATTTTTTGGTACTGTTATTAGTAGGATTTTAATTATAGTTGATGTCGACACGTTTTTACTATACTATGTATAGTGCTATAGAGTATATAGTACTATAAAAAATATAGCAACATGAAAAAAGAACCACATTCTGCGGTGTTGTGTACACATCCCCCAAAACTTTCGGGGGATTTTTGGACGCTTGCAATTATCAATGCTTTACGTGACGGTACGTCTTT
>CAZCQX010000083.1:0-3328 GCA_964500955.1 uncultured Candidatus Saccharibacteria bacterium
GTATCTGGTACGCATGGCAAAACTACAACCACTGCAATGGTCTACAGCGCACTTAAGGCGTGCGGAGTTTCTCCAACAGTTATTGTTGGTAGTCTCTTGGCGGAGCACGGTACTAACTTTGTGCCAGGTGATAGTGAGTATCTCGTAGTGGAAGCGTGTGAGTACAAGCGTTCTTTCCTTAATCTTTCACCACGACATGTTATCGTTACCAATATTGACGCGGACCATCTCGACTACTACAAAGACATCAACGATATTAAAGAAGCATTTGCATCCTTTGCAGAAAAAGTGAAAGAAGGAGGGCTCGTGGTTACTCATGATGATGTACAGCTCGCCGTACGCGGAGAGCATCTTGTGACCAAAAGAGAAGAAGCGGGGACTGTCACCCTTTCAGTGCTTGGGGAGCATAACAAGAGAAACGCGCTCCTCGTACTCACACTTCTTAGAAAGCTTGGTTTCGACGAAGAGAAAATTCGAGAAGGGTTGCGAAGATTCCCGGGCACATGGAGAAGACTTGAGTACAAAGGGGTGACTAAGTATGGTGTTCCTGTGTACGATGATTATGGACATCACCCAGAAGAGCTCAGAGTTACTTTCTCTGCACTGCGAGAGAGGTACCCAAGAGATACATATAAGCTCTACGTGTTCTTTCAGCCCCATCTACATTCAAGAACGAAGCTTCTTTTCAATGAATTCGTTCGGTCGCTTAAAGATGTCGATAAGGTGTTCATTTTTCCTATCTATCAAGCACGAAAGGAGGACACAACAGTAGTAAGTGAAGAAGAGTTAGCAGAAGCACTACGCGTACATCAGGTTGAGACAGTGATTCTTAAAGATCTTGCTTCGTGTAAGGAAGAAATACTCGCCATTACTGACTCTTCTATTGTGGTGCTTAACATTGGAGCAGGGGATGCATATAAAGAGATAGATATATTACCCCTCACTAAATAACTAAGATATATGAAAAAAGAGCTGTACGAAGATTTTTTTACACACAAGAAAGTGACAGCGCTCGGGCTAGGACTTCTTGGGCGAGGGGTTGGAGACGCGGATTTTCTTCTTCGTCACAATGTAGAACTCATCATCACTGACAAGAAAACAAAAGACGAGCTTGCATCCTCACTCGAGAAGCTCTCTTCCCATACTGTAGGAGTGACGTATCATCTCGGAGAGCATGTGATGGAAGATTTTGAGCACAGAGATTTTATTCTACAGTCAGCAGGGGTTCCGTTCGACAGTCCGTATGTTCTTCATGCAAAAGAGCAAGGTATTCCCGTGTACATGTCAGCTGCGCTTGTGGTGGATATTGTAAAAAAGACTCTACCAGGAGTGGTGGTGATAGGAGTTACGGGGACACGAGGAAAGAGTACCACCACCGCACTTATCGCACACATGCTTTCATCTTCTGGTATGAGTGTTACTGTTGCGGGGAATGTGCGCGGGGTAGCCAATCTCCCTGTGCTTGAAACCATAGAAGATGACTCTTTCCTTGTGCTTGAGCTCGACAGTTGGCAGTTGCAAGGGTTCGGTGATCTACAGATAAGTCCACATATTGCAGTTTTCACTAATTTTCTTGATGACCATCTTAATTATTATAGAGGTGATAAAGAGCACTATTTTCGTGATAAGGCGAATATTTATAGACATCAGACATATGGAGATGTGCTTATCACAAGTGCTCAGGCTCACGATGAGATACGTTCCTATGGTGACACAGTAGAGGCTGTTATTCCAGATGAACGGCACTTTCAGATGAAGCTTATCGGTGCTCATAATCACACCTTGGCGAATCTTGCATATGAGGTAGGGTTACAGTGTGGTCTTTCAGAAGAAGAGGTAGAAGATGCTATTAGGTCGTTTGCTCCTGTCCCTGGGCGGTTGGAGTATTGTGGAATGTTCAGAGGGGTACATGTGATCAACGACAACAACGCAACTACAGGTGATGCAGTGGTTGCAGGTATTCGTGCAGTAGCAGAAGCATATAACAAAAAGCCAATTGTTATTTGTGGAGGAAAGGATAAAGAACTTGATGTGGAAGCGCTCACCTGTGAGCTTGGTACTTCTACCAAGGAAGTGTTATATCTATCAGGAAGTGGCACAGATAAGATTCACCTTGAAAAGAAGTATGAATTTGACCGCTTAGAAGACTGCGTTGCTACCGCCTTTTCTCTCGCTGAAGAGGGTGATGTGATCTTGTTTAGTCCTGGATTCGCTTCGTTTAGTGCCTATTTCAATAATGAATATGAGAGGAATGATTGCTTTTTGGAAATATTGAAAAAGTACACCTAAAAACCATTGAAAAATAAAGGCAAAATCACTCTTTTTCCACTCGCATTATGTAGCTAAAAATGCTATACTGTGTCTAATTATTTGTAACTGTTTTTATTATTTTCTATGGCAGCAAAAGAACCAAAAGGTGGATATGGAGCGGATTCGATTCAAGTTCTCGAAGGTCTAGAGCCGGTACGTAAGCGTCCTGGAATGTATATCGGTTCGACAGGACCAGACGGCCTCCATCACCTTATTTGGGAAATTTTCGACAACTCTCGTGATGAAGCGATGAATGGTCATGCTGACCGTGTCGAGGTGACACTTCTTCCTGATGGGTATGTTCGTGTTGTAGATAACGGTCGTGGTATTCCGACAGATATTCACCCTAAGACAAAAGTCTCAGCACTCGAGACTATCATGTGTACTCTTCACGCTGGTGGTAAGTTCGGAGGAGATGGGTACAACGTATCAGGTGGTCTTCACGGTGTGGGTGCTTCTGTGGTGAACGCACTTTCTATTCATACTAAAGTAGAAGTGCATCGCGATGGTGGACTCTTCATGCAGGAGTATAAGCAGGGTGTGAAGAAGGCTAATGTGAAGCAACTTGCAAAATCTAAGTTCCACGGAACTATCGTTACGTTTAAGCCAGACGCCGAAATCTTCAAGGAAGGAACTGAGTTTTCTTGGGACCGTGTGGTTGGTCATCTTCGACAGCAGGCATACCTTGTGAAAGGTCTTGTGATACACGTGATAGATGCACGAGGGTACGAAGGTAAGGTTGACCTTGAAGGAGAGACATATCTCTATGATCTTGGATATGAGTCTCCTAGTCAGACATTTTATTTTGAAGGAGGACTTAAGTCACTTGTTAAGCACTACAACGAATTTTCAAAACCTATTCACAAGAATATTTTCTATGTAGAAAAGGAACAAGACGGGGTAGGTGTTGAGATTGCGCTTCAGTATATCGACGACCTTTCTACCAAGATCGCCGCGTACGCGAACAACATTCCTAACCCAGAAGGAGGAACGCATGTGACAGGGTTCAAGACAGCAC
>CAZCQX010000084.1:0-3267 GCA_964500955.1 uncultured Candidatus Saccharibacteria bacterium
GACCTTCTTTCCAATATCGCCAAGTTTTTCTATTAAAAAATTTTCGATCACTGTATGACAATCTTCATCTTCAACCGTGATGACGATCTCCCCTTTATTAAAAGCATCCAAAAGAACCTCGAGCTCTTTCACTAAAAGATCTGCTTCCTGTTGCTCAATAATAGAGACAGCGGAAAGCATTCGCACATGGGCAATAGAAGCTTTCACATCAAAAGGAAAGATTTCCATATCCATAATGTAATCATCTCCTGTATTGTACTTTTCAACAATAGGATTACTTTTTGTGATTGTTTTTTGCCAAATTTTACTCATGGGGTTCTATTTTATATACAAAATGAGCACTTCCAAACTTATAAGGGTCGTCAGCGTTAAGGTGAGGAACTACATATTCTATCTTAGTAATGTTACCATTTTCATCTCTGTCCAAAATGTTTGTGATAACACCTTTATGAGATACACCGAGAATCTTAACGACAACCTCTCCCCCAACTAACGCTCTGGGGAGCTGTCTAGAAAAATAAGCAGTAACGGTACCGAAACGGTCGGCACCCATTTGTTCCCTGCTTCTGAAATAAAGAACGTTTGAACCGTGTTGTTGAACAGGCACGTCTTCAGTCTTTTTCTGTTCCAACTTCTGAACTGGAAATGGTAGTATTTCTGCCATATTTTTACTATACCACATATTTTTTACTATGTATACCGCCCATAAATAATAAACATGGTGCCGTGATACCTGCCCAAAATAAGACGCATACACGTGCTTAGTTTCGTACCTGTGACCTTACGGGGAATCGGTCACAGAACTTCTCGTCGTACACTCCTCGATAAAGTTCCGCGACCCCGTATTCGATTCCCCCGTAAGTGACACAGGTCACTTACTTCTTTTAACCACAGTCAACAAAAATACACAGGAAGAACCTGTGTTTTTTGTTGATGTGATCTCACGGGGAATCGAACCCCGATTTGGTCCGTGAGAGGGACCTGTCCTAACCGTTAGACGATGAGACCATCACTAAAAGTATACTAAACTATTAGTAGGGCAATAATAACACAAAAATTGTCCTTTTGCAAATATGCTTTATTTTAAAAGGGTTTTTAGGTAATAAATATTGACAAGTATGTGTTTTTTGTGTTGAAATGCTTGACTTTTGGGGTGGGGTGTGCTAGAATTTAATTACACAATAATAAAGTGAAAAGTCAATAACATCCTTATTCAGGTGTTTTATTTTTCACTAAATTATATTCCAGACAAGAATCCGTTGGCAGAGCGTAACTGCCTCACTATGATAAAAAACATATACAAAGTTACCCAGGTGCTTGCGTTCGTTCCGTTCATGGCTATACCAAGTATCTCAGTAACTTCACATATTTCTCTCGAAACGTCTCCTGTAACCAAGGAAGAAGTTTCGGTGGATACTATTCGTGAAGACCGCGCGCGTGCTATTGATACCTACTTCAAAGAGCGCTCCATGCCACTTCATGGAACAGGTATGACGTTTGTTCTCGTAGCTGAGAAATACGGTCTTGACTGGAGACTCCTTCCTGCTATCGCAATTAGAGAATCTTCTGGCGGAAAGAACGCATGTAGTTATAACGTGTTCGGTTGGGGATCTTGTAAGCTTCACAACTTCCATAGTTACGAAGAAGCTATCGAAGCACTCGGGAGAAATCTCGGTGGTGCGAACAAGAACACCGCTCGTTACTATGCTGGAAAATCTACCTACGACAAGCTCTACTACTACAACGGTACAGTTGTCCCCACCTATCCTGACGAAGTTCTTGCTATTATGAAGAAGATCGAGACAGATATGGATTAAAAAAGATCTATACCTTAGTCTCGTGTCTCATACCAGAGAAACAACAAAACCACTCCTCACCTAGGGGTGGTTTTGTTTTTCCTGTGAGGTGGTGTAGTATAGAGGTCTTGTTCATTTTAGGAGATAACAGATGAGAATCGCACTTCTTGTTGCTGCGGCGGGTGATGCACTCTTGGAATCTTTGGTTCTGGCGCTTTCTCGAGGCGGTCATGATTTGATATCGGTCGGTATCGTGTCTGGGTTTCCTCGTATTGATCATGAGGTAGAGCTCTCATGTTCGATAGCGAGTCTCACTTCATGGCACTTGCCAGTACGAGAAAGCATGAAGATGCCCAAGACAATGCGTCCTCGACCTTCGGTTAAGGGTGTCTCTGTTTCGTACGGTGTCAGACCTCTCTTGACTCGCCGGGCGCCACGGGGGAACATCGCGCTTATCCGAGAGGAGAAGCGCGCCGGTCGCGTCTCTCAGTACAAAAGAAAACGCAACGGAAGCAGATAGGACGCTTCCACAACAAAAAACCTCCGAGCGATATGTCGTTCGGAGGTTCTTTCTTTTCTTCTTAGTGTGTACTAGTCTCCTTTTTTATCAAGCTTGTTGATTGGAGATTTTACGAATACGAAATAGACAACCATAAGGACTGCGATGAAGTCAATCATACTTGATATGAGGGCTCCGTACTTAAAGGTAACATTGGTGAGTGGGAGTGTGTACACAAGTGTGTTGAGGTTGCCTGCTGCTCCTGTTACTGCGCCTATGAGTGGGTTGATGAGATTTTCCACAATACTGTTAACCATCTTAGTGACAGCTCCACCGACGATGATACCAACCGCGAGTCCGAGAACTCCTTTTTCACGAATAAATGTAATGAATTCTTTCATATTTTTTGATTATGTATCGTACTATATGTTACTAAAACTGTGTAGTTATAGTGTAGCATGCTGTTATTTTTGTATAACGTAAAATTGTGTTAGAATCATTCAATCGGAGATGTGGCATAGCTTCTGTCAAAGAAGCGTCAAAAAATAGCCTGGTCGACGAAGATATGAAAACGTGTACGAAGGTGTGTCGGTGGGTATCATTATACATACGGAGATGTGGCTGAGCTGGTCGAAGGCACCTCACTGCTAACGAGGCAGGGTAGTAATACCCTCGAGGGTTCGAATCCCTCCGTCTCCGCCAAAATTGAAAATCGGAATTGGAAGCCGAAATGGGGTCGCGCCGCAGGCGCGACACAAACGCATTCCCGCCAAAAATTCCCGAATTCAAAAGGTTTTTCCACGCTCCGCGTGGCTCAAAAAAGACGGTTCGATCCTTAATTTGAAAGTTCGAACCGACTTTTTTGTACAAATGAAGTTTTTCTTCATTTGTACACTCGTTTGCCAATTCCATATTGAATTTCAAAAACTTTTCCGTAAGTTCGAACCGATTATTCGCTTTTTGCTCAAAAGC
>CAZCQX010000085.1:0-3258 GCA_964500955.1 uncultured Candidatus Saccharibacteria bacterium
CGTCCGGGCGGGGCGAACTGGAAATCGTGGATATGCACCGCGCCTATCTCGAGAGAGACGAATTGGAAGTGCGCGTCATCCACAGCGCGTACTTCGATGCCGGCACGCACGAGTCTCTTCTCGCGGCGGCGAATTATGTTCGAGAGAAGAATTTTCGCGATCGGTTCGACCCGATTGTCGCGTCCGCGCTCAGCGAGTTCAATCGCGAGTTCAAGAGAAGTGTTTCTCGAGGGAAATAGATCCTTATGGCTTTTATTGCCGCAGTGACAAAGGAAAATCTGGTGAAAAAACTTTTTTCCGTCGCGGAGAGAGTCCATCTTCGAGTTTTTGGGCACGCGATGAGCGATGAGATGCGAAAGTTTCTTGGTCACTTGTCATGGTCTTTTTTTGGTGGGATTGTAGCGGCGGGAATTATGTTTGTCGTCAATATCCTTGCCGGTCGCTGGCTCGGACCGGAGGAATACGGGAAGTATAATTTTGTTTTGGCAGTTGCTTCATTTTTTGGGATACTCATGACTCTTGGTCTGGATACGGCTGCACCGCGTTTTATTGCCATAGCCATAAAGAAAGAAGAAAGAAAAGCGATGATAGGATTTATTTTTAGAAGGGTGGCTTTTACCAGTGTTGCCGTATCTCTTTTTCTTGTGGTAGGTATACTTTTTACACCGTTTTTGTCATCTAATCGTCTTATTTTCTTGTCAGCGATAACGCTCTCTTTTTTTCTTTCCGCAAGATCACTTTTTGACGGTATCCTTCGAGGGGAAAGACTTTTCCGGTGGCAAGCAAAACTTCACTTTATTGAAAGTATCACGATTTTTGCTGGTTTGATTTTCTTATATTTTTTCTCGGATGGGCATTTTCTTGCATATATACTGGCAATGGTCTTTGGATATGTGATTTTTAGTTCATTTGTTCTTTTCAGATTTGGAAGTTTGGTATCAAAGAACTTAAGTCTGAAAAAGAAGAAAACAGTTGTTCGCTATGGACGATATGCTTTCGTTGGGGCGTTTGCCTCTTTCTTGCTTACGGGAAGTGACAAGTTAGTGGTTGGCAGTTTTTTAAGTGGAGAGATGCTTGGCTTATATAGTGCCTATTTTACAATCTCTGTTGCGCCAGTGTTGTTATTGCAATCCATTGTAGTTAATGTATTTTTTCCAAGTGTTTCACGAGCTGTTGACGGAAGACCAATTCTAGAGAAGATTAATAGACTTTTTCTGATTCTTTTTATCCCAGTAATTTTCTTTATTGCAACGAGCACATTTATTTTTGTGGGACTATTCGGCGGGGAGTATCAGCAAGATATCACACTTTCTTTGCTGTTTGGTTTGTACGCAGCTCTCTTTTTCATAGTTGGTGTGAAACAGTGGTTTTTAGCTGGTCTATCGAATTCATCAATTTTATACTCATCGACTGCAGCTCTTGTTGCTGGTCTAATCCAACTTTTTTTCACCATTTTCTCTCTCAGGTATGGTCATGGTCTTTATCTTTTCATTGCGAGTATAATTATTGCACAGGTGGCTTTCTTTTTATTAAATAACCGCTACGTTAACCACGCTTTTAAAAAATTATATGAGACTTGATCTTGGTTGTGGACAGAACAAGAAAAGTGGCTTTATAGGTCTTGACCGCGTCAGAACGTCTGGCGTAGATATCGTTTGTAATCTTGATAAGGAAAGAATTCCACTAAAAGACAGCACAGTTGACGAGGTTATCTCCATGCATTTTATGGAACATACATCGGACTTGCTGTTTGTTATGGAGGAGGTGTGGAGGATCTGCAGGAGTCGTGCAAAAATCACCATTGCAGTTCCATACTACAATTCCATTGGCGCTTTTAGGGATCCAACGCACCGACGATTTTTTACATATGAAACATTTGACTATTTTACTGACACGAGGAATTTTCCTGCTTTTTATTCTGGTGCAAAGTTTAGGATTATCAAGAAGCGAATTTTATTCTATCCTTCAAACTCGAATATTTATGGAAAGGTGCGGTTTCTGCACATGATGCCATTTCAGATGATTGCAAACCTGTTCCCCTACGTTACAGAGCACTCTTTCCTAAAGTTGTTTTCTGCTAGAGATCTTTACGTTGAATTGATGGTTCTCAGAAAGTGAGGCGCGCTATATATTATAAGCATTCTTATTGTTTCCTACAACGCTGAGAAATATATCGAACAGACACTTCTGAGTTGACTCGCGCAGATGTATCCAGATTTCGAGATTCTCGTTCTTGATAATGCATCAAGTGATCGAACGGTGGAAGTGATAAAAAGCATGAATAATTCTCGGATCACCTTATTTGAAGGAAGGGAAAATATAGGTCCGTATGATGGGTTGAACTTTCTGCTTGACAAAGCAAGAGGAGAATATGTTGCCATCCAGGATCATGATGATATTTGGTTTCCGGAGAAACTGATGAAACAAGTCGAATTTTTAGAAAGTAATCTGGAATTTATTGCATGTGGAACGGATACATTCTACTTTTTTGAGAAAAGGAAAATGCTTATTCTCAATACAAAACAAGGGGTTACGAATTTTGTCGATCATACTTCTCTTATATTTCGAAATAGAGGATTTCGCTATGATCCGAAGCATACACTTGCCGATGAACTTTTTGAAAAAAAGACGCTTTCAAAATCAGGCAAGATAGGGTGTATCCAAGATCCATTGACGGTACATCGGATAAAGAGCGATGGCACTAATCTTTCGTCAATCCGATTCTCTTTCAATTGGAGGCATATTCAGGATTTCTTCTCGGTTAATGAGATCTCTTTCATTTCCATTCTTTATCTTTTCGATTTGATATCACGAAAATTTTTCCCAGAGAGCCTACTTTGGTTTTTACGAAAAAAAATCACCTTGCGAAATGCAGAATGGACTACTCTCGAAACTTTTCAGAGACAATTTCCAGAAATTTCTCTATAGTTGGTCAAAAAATCCGGTAAGCGTTGAGATTACGACTGAGGTGTCGAAACCTTCTGAAATAGCTCTTTTGGTATTTTCACTAAGATCCCTTCTCTTTTGTGCGTCGCTAAGAAGGACTTCAAGCTTCTCTACAAGGAGAGCGCTGTTTTTTTTGGGGACGAGAATGCCAGTTTTTTCGTGTACAATAAGTTCGCGGTTCTCAGGAGTGTCGGTCGTGACAATGGGAGTCCCGGAAGCCATCGCTTCCATGATGGCATTGCTCATGCCTTCGCCAAGTGTGGGGAGGACAAATATATCGGAGATACGGAGGATCTCTTTGACATCGGTGCG
>CAZCQX010000086.1:0-3254 GCA_964500955.1 uncultured Candidatus Saccharibacteria bacterium
CCGCATAACATCGGTGCTTTTGCTTTCCTTACAGATACACCTTGGAATCGAACCATGGTCCACATTTTTAATGAACAAGGTGAATATAAAAATGTAGGACTCCAGCCAACGGAAGGAGTGATTCCTGTCTCCGCAACAAGTATAGTAAAAGCACCGCATAACATCGGTGCTTTTGCTTTTCTTATCTAGGTGATAACTTTCAAATCTCTAAAGACTGACTCAAAGAGTGAGAAGGCTCTCTTAGCTTCTCGTTCTGTGAGTTCGAAGTTAGAACCTTCGTGAGCAATGCGGTTGCGTACTTTATGAGCGTCCCATGCGAGGTCAACAGTTCTGAAACTAGCATTCTTAAGCATCTCACCAACACCCTCTCCTTGATACCCTTTCTCCCTTAAGACTTCGCCAAGAAGATTATCTGCTTCCATGATACCAATCCTCCAGAGTGCTTCGCTTGTACTACTCATATACCCTTCTATGATAGCGAACTTAGGATGATTCTCCCGTTCAATGATAGGTGTCACAGGATGCTCCTCGTGAGTACCGAGCGGTAGACCAGGTATACCAGCGACAATATGTTCACTCTTCACGGTGTGTGAGGTGTCTTCTATAACATGGTGTGTACCTCCGTGCGACGCGTCATGATGGTCATCGTGACCGAAGTGATGCTCAAAGTGGTTAAGCCCCTCCACAAAAACAGAAAACCATCTAAAGATAACCCACGCGAGGAAGAAAAGTAAGAGCACCGCAACAACAGAGAGTGCGTCAGAAAAAAAGGAGAGTATCGGATTTTGTATAGAAAAATGAAGCCCTGATGTTGCTTTTTCCAGATCGAGTGCGGGTATCTTGCCGAGATTTTCTGGATCTAGTGGGTAGGTGTCCATGTTGTCGGTGATACCATCACCGTCAGAATCTTTTTTAAGAGGATCTGTTCCTAGTATCTTTTCTACAGCATCACTCACTCCATCTCCATCAGAGTCTTTTCCAAGAGAAGAAAGATTGGCATCAAGAGGTGCTTCATCACGACCGTCGAGTACCATGTCTCCGTCGGTGTCAGGGTTAAGAGGATCTGTTCCTGATAAGAGCTCCCTACCGTCAACAAGTCCATCGTGATCTGTGTCAGGATTCTTGGGGTCCATACCATGAGCCTTCTCATAACTATCTGGCACTCCGTCCTTGTCGCTGTCCTTTGGACCAATACCGAACATATCTCTCACATGATCAAAAAAAGAATAGTCCTGCTCGAATCTTTCTTTTAGTTCTGCTTTTGTGGTGTTGTCAGCGTCATAAGGTCGTGAATCACTAATATCAGGAATCCCGTCACCGTCTGTATCACGAACGCGAATCCCCAACTTTTCTAGCAACTGTTGCCACAAGGAAACATGCTGTTCCAGTTGAGGTATCTTCCCTTCCTGTAAAGCAACATAGTCATCAAACCACCCTCTGTCACGAAGTCCGTCCCAATCTCTGTATGCAACAGCATCGAGATACTCACCCTTATCTTTACGAAGAATAGTGAAAAGCCATGTGTACTTTATCCAAAGAAGTACATCATACACCCGATTGAAAAGATAATCTAACGAAAGTGAATACATGTCTCAGCTTTTAGCAGTTGGTTGTTAGCTGTCGGCTAAGCTTGAAGAAAGCTAAAGACTAACAGCTAAAGACTGGTAGCTGTTCTTAGTATACCTTCTCGAAGTCCTTACCGATAGTGAATAACACATCTTCTCTAAAGTGGGGAGCAATGAGCTGTAATGATAACGGTAGATTGCTAGCGGTTGTTCCAGAAGGAATAGAGATAGCAGGCACACCAACAATGTTAACGGGCACCGTAAAGATGTCTGCAAGATACATAGCGAGAGGGTCGTGCGACTTCTCACCTATAGCAAACGCAGGTATTGGGGATGTTGGAAGTGCAATAGCATCAACTAAAGTGAAAACTTCTTGAAACTCTTTGCGAAGCATGTCACGAACAAGATTCGCTTTGTTGTAATACGCATCATAGTATCCAGAAGAAAGCACGTAAGTACCCAGAAGGATGCGTCGACGAACCTCATCTCCAAGACCTTCTGTGCGGGTCTTGAAATATCCCTTGATAACATTCTCATCAGGAACAGAGAGTCCGTAACGAATACCGTCATAACGTGCCATATTAGAAGAGATCTCTGCGAACACCACCACATAATACACCGAGAGCGACTTTTCAAGGTGTTCGAGTGACACATCGACAATCTCATACCCTTCTTGTTTAAGTTTTTCTATAGACTGTTCGAAGTTGTTGAGCACCTCCTTATCGATACCATCACGTTTGACAAAACTCCAAGGGACACCGATGCGTTTTTTAAGTGACGAGTTTTCTTTTTTTCTTTCTTCATCACTTAGAGAAGTAGCATCGAGTGGATCATTTCCAGAAATAAGAGAGAACACCTCCTGAGCATCTTCAACCGAGGTTGTAAAAGGTCCAATCTGGTCAAGAGATGACCCCATCGCCATCAGACCATACCGTGAGACGCTTCCATAGGTTGGCTTGAGTCCAACAATACCACAAAAAGATGCAGGCTGACGTATAGACCCACCTGTGTCTGAACCGAACGCAACAGGTACAGCACCATACGCAACCACTGCAGCAGACCCACCTGATGATCCTCCTGCCACTTTGGTTACATCATGAGGGTTCTTGGTGACACCGTATGCTGAATTTTCTGTAGATCCACCCATTGCGAACTCGTCCATATTCGCGCGACCGATCAAGATAGCGCCCGCTTCTTTTAACTTTCTCACAACCGTTGCATCATATGGAGCGATATAATCCTCAAGAACCTTTGACGCAGACCCTGCTCGTTCCCCTTTAACAACGATGTTATCTTTAAGAACAATAGGAACTCCTGTAAGAAGGGTTGCGCTCCCTTGTGATAACATCTCTTTTGCTTTTGCTATCTGAGTAGCGATGAGTTGGTCGCTGTAGAAACCAAGGAGAGCGTTAATCTCGCCATCCTTTTCTGCTATCGTTTGCTTGGTGCTTAGAACGAGGTCTTCCACCGTTACTTTACCACTGCGCAAATCTTCTTGAATATTTCGTAATGTTTTTTGCATTGTTCTAAAAAGTTACTCTCTCTAAAAAATCTACTTAAGCACCTGTGCCACCTTCACATACCCATCTTCAATCGCTGGGGCCTCTGTTAAGATTTCTTGTGCATTATCACTAGTCCTTGTTACCACATCATCACGAACGATATTGTAGTGCGAGCCTTTTTCTCTCG
>CAZCQX010000087.1:0-3192 GCA_964500955.1 uncultured Candidatus Saccharibacteria bacterium
GCTCTGTAAAAGGTCTACATCTTTTCCGCTTTCTAGTAAGTATGAATAGTTTTTTTCTTTTATACCATTAAGAGCCTGAAGGCCTTTTGTGTCATGTGGTAGTTGTTGTTTGTACAAATCAACATAGGCTTCGTAATCTTTTATAAAGCAATGACCACCAGCTCCTCTTTTTTTTACATCAGGTGTATGTCCTGAAGCGTGAAGTACATCCGTGTGACTTTCTGGGATTCTTGAATCTTTGGTTACTGCTTCTCGTATTTCTTCATAACGTGCACCAAAAGAAGAAGATAAGTCATATAAAAGATTAAAAAAGATAACTTTTTGATAGAGGTAACAGTTTCCTGCGTATTTTATAAGCTCAGCCTCTGTTGATCCTATAATCTTCGCATAAGGAGCTTTCGGGAGCATTGACATAACCTCCTCTGCTTTTTTTATGTTCTGGTTTGACCAAGAGGGGATCCCTATAATATTTCGTTCAGGGAATTCTGCGTCATGTCGAGCATGTGCTTCACGAAGAAATTCAGGACTATGAAAAACAAATATGTTCGGAAATTTTTCTTGGAGTTTTTTTGTGGTGCCAGGCAAGAGGGTTGATTTTATTATAGCAACAGAGCTTTGCGCAACCAAAGATAACGCTTCTTCTACAGCGCTTGCGTCAAATATTCCATTGATGGTTGGTGTAGGTACTGCAATAAAAACAGTAGAACATTCTAAGAGTTTCTTTTTATTGTTTTTGTATGGTTCTTCTAAACTGTATCTCACAACTGAAAAACCTTTTTCTTCAAAAACATCTGCGTAGTTCCTGCCTATCCATCCTTGTCCTATAAATCCAATTTTCATATCTATCAAAAATCTCAGTATTTTAAGGTATTTTACACTAAAATAGTCTAAATAAAAACCTTGCCTTTTTATTTTTTTGGGTTTTAATGATATTACTGTATACATGAATCAGATACAGAGTTCAGCAAAACTTTTTTCATCACTTAAGACTGGGGGAAACTGCTTGTTTTCTTATGTTGATTCTTTAGAGGACTTAGTCGCTGTCAGTGTTTTAGCTAGACAAAAAAATAAAAAGATTGTTTTTTTGGGGGATGGTACCAATACTTATTTTGGAGAAAATCTCGATACTTTTATATGTGTTATTCCAAGATTCAGTGAGGTTTTCTTTAAAGAAAATAATGTAGTGACCGCGGGTGCTTCTGTTGTGTTCGATGCTCTTGTGAAAGAGACGGTGGGGAGGGGGTTCTGTGGTCTTGAAAATTTATCATATATTCCTGGTACTGTTGGAGCTTCTCCTGTGCAAAACATAGGAGCCTACGGAGTGGAGCTTGCGGACGTGTTTGTCTCATGTGAAGTATTTGACTGTGAAGACATGAAGCAGAAAACCTTTTCGAAAGAAGAGTGTAGGTTTGGGTATCGTGACTCAATCTTTAAACAGGAAAAAAACAGGTACTGTATTATGTCCGTGACACTTCTCTTGAATAGAGAAAAAAAGTTCACGCTTACGTATAACCCACTCAATCGTTTGGTAGAGCAAGAAGGTCTCACTGTCTCTCAAGTTCGTGAAGAAGTGATAAAGATTAGAAAAGAGAAATTGCCAGACTGGAAAGAACACCCAAATTGTGGATCATTTTTTAAGAATCCAATCATTGACGAAGAGACGAGCAAAAAACTTCTTGCAAACTATGAAACCGCGCCACTCATACGCACAGATGGCGGTCTTAAGGTTTCTTCTGCGTGGCTTATTGATCACGTAGCACACATGAAAGGAGTGAGGCGAGGGAGTCTGTATACATGGTCAAAGCAACCACTTGTGATTGTAAATGACGGTAACGCAACAGCGGATGACGTTGATGCTTTCGCTAAAGAGATTGTAGATAGTGTTTTTGAAAAGACAGGGATAGTCTTAGAACAGGAAGTAAACAGAGTGGGGTGATTGGCAGGGTATGCTCAGCTTTGAGTGGTTACAATGAAGGGTAAAATTTGCTTTTTTATAAAAAATGTGTTATTATAAAATAAGAAACATCACACGGTAGTGGTGTTATTTTGTTCCCTGGAGTGTGTATGGTAGAAGATATGGAAGTCGTTGCGCAACCGAAAAAGTTGCCCATCATCAACATCGAAGATTTTTCCGTTTTTGCGGTGGCTTCGTATGTTGAAACCCCAAAGTTCATGACCGTTGTGCGTCACGCCGATGATGTCGATCATTCTCTATTCTTTTGCATAAAAATAGAAAGAGTGATTGACCCAGATTCCAAGAGACACGTTCTTGTTTGGAGTAAGGAAGAACTCGTGGTGCCACGTCAGATGCTGTACTTGTATCACAGTCATGGATGCAACACTTATGTTGCAGTTGAGGTGATGAAGAGTTCTCACGAAAAATTCTGGCTTATTGCTGATTGCGTCAAACGTACAGGGATACTTGTTCCTTACGATTGTTTTCAGCAACACCGATAACGTTCTTGGGGCCCGCATTCGTGCGGGTCTTTTTTGTGCTATAGTTGTTGTACTATGTCTATTCGTATTGGTGTATTTGATTCTGGTGTTGGAGGGTTGTCTGTAGTGAAAGAGTTGTATAAGCATATTACTGCGGAGTATGTGTATATCGGTGACTCACTTCGTGCACCTTACGGCAACAAAACAAAAGAAGAACTTCTCTTGTACACAAGAGAGCTTATTACTTTTTTGGCACACCAAGAAGTCGACTATTATGTAAATGCATGCAACAGCATTTCCACGCTCGACGCCGGACACATTTTAGAAGAATACGCAATTGACGCGAAGAGATATTTTGATATGAAGGATTTCGCACAGAGAGTAAAAGAAAATATAGAAAATAATGCGCGAGTGCTTATCTTCGCTACGAACGCTACTATAGAAAGCGGAGTATATCAGGAAGTTTTTTCTCACTATTCTCCAGAAGTGTTGCCGTCTTCTCTTCTTGCGAAAGCAATAGAAGAGGGTGACCTTATTACTATCGATGAGGAGGTTGATAGGCTCGTTGATTATGTACTTGATCACGGCATTACTCACGTCTTTCTTGGGTGTACACATTACCCGCTCATCTCTCAGTATTTAGACAAAAGGTTTTCTGATACGGGGGTTGTATGTCTTAATCCTGCTGAGTATATTCCAGAAGAACTCCTTACCCTTTCTGGGGATGAAAAGAGTCTCACTGTGGTCACCACGAAG
>CAZCQX010000088.1:0-3090 GCA_964500955.1 uncultured Candidatus Saccharibacteria bacterium
AACTTTCCTTGAAGAGATGCAGCCTCTGTTGCTTTCGCGGCAGGAAGAGCATTTCTGTGAATCTGTGTAAGAGGGAAATGTTTATAAACTATTTTTAAAGTATCTTTGTTGTCCGCTAGTACCTGACGAACAACTGGCTCAAACGCACCACATGCAGGGCACTGAAAATCACCAAATTCAACGAGGGTAACCTTGCCATCCTTCGCACCTCGTACATGATCAGTTGCAGAAACAACTATCTGTTCACCGGCAACAGTAGAAGATGTTGTATCAGACGAAGCGAAAAAGTAATACCCAAACAATGCAACCAAAATAACTAC
The DNA here is from genome assembly GCA_964500955.1 of uncultured Candidatus Saccharibacteria bacterium. GTDB lineage: Bacteria > Patescibacteriota > Minisyncoccia > Phycocordibacterales > UBA5272 > UBA11704. The sequence goes on from CAZCQX010000088.1 coordinate 321, forward strand.
TATGGTACTAATAAATTTTCCTTGAGTTGTTTTTAGAGAACGTGGAATATATTTCATATGAGGGGTAGTATAGCATATGTAGAGCGTACAGCGCGTAGTGTGTAGACAGAACTCGCGAAACCTTCGACTTCGCAAAGTTTGTAGTTTCTACACGCTACACGCTGTACGCTACACGCTTGAGTTTGTATTCTACGGGGCCATCTTCACCAATTCTATCGCCATAAAGAGGGGTATCTCTTTTCGCGAAGTGTTCTCTGCGTGTTGACGTGGACCTTTTTCGCTCTCCTTATGACTTACCCATTCTTCAAGTCTGGTGACTGCGAGACCGTATTTTGCAAATGTTTTCATATAGACTTGGAGAGGTCGATGAAAAGAGTACGTGAACTGCTTGTTAGACTTCGCACCAGGAGTCATGTCGATTTTTATTTTACTCTCACTCATATATGCCTCCACCCTTCTATACTGCTTCTGTTCATGCTCGTCATACCCCCAGTGAGTATGTGTTGGATTTCTGAATGATGGATGGTTAAGTACAAGATAGGCCTTCGCTCCGTTCTTAAGCACACGAGACACTTCACGAAATGTCTCACTCAGCTTCTCTATATTTTGGAGCGCCAACACGCACACTAGCACATCTTGTGTGCCGTCCTTCACCATATACATATCGTGTGATGGTGTTGCAAAAAAATGCGCCTTGAACTTCGTTTCTGTATTTTTCTTTTCCGCAAGCGCAATCAACTCTTTCCCAATATCCACCCCCACCAAAAATGCACCCCCATCTACGAGGATTCTCGAGAACTGCCCCTGCCCACACGCAAGATCAAGCACATGCTTTCCTTTCACATCACCCATCATACGAAGAAGGTTAGGATATACCACCTTCATGTGATAGGTGTCATCGTTTTTCTCTAGATGCTTGTCATACCACTGTGCAACAGATCCCCAAGATGTTTTGGTATCTTTCTGTTGTAGGTGTTTGGTGGTGATTGGATTTTTTTTAGGTTGATTTTTTTTCATAAACTATAGAGTGAGAGTAGTACTGTAGTAGTGTAACAAAAAAGACCGGAAGGTGTGAGTGTAACCTCCGGTCTTTGAACCTTACGCCCTTCAACGAAGCGACAGAACAAGTGTCTCAGCACCCCACAAAGAAATCCGATATGGGAAGCTTCTGATGATGAGGTTTCCATCCTCGTCGAGATACATGTTCACAGGAATGTTGTATCTCCCGTTTCCTTGTTTCAAGTACACGAGGATGCCATCCATCGGTCTTTCGGTGAGATAGGAAGGGGTCTTGTCTTCCATCTTCCGTGACACAAGACAGGCAATCACGAACCACAACTGAGACCTGTCGAGAGGTTCTGCTTGAATGTCTCCATCGAGAAATGGTTCTTCTACTTCCAGTTTCTCAAGCATAACCGCCTGTCCCGGTGGAGTGAACACCGGGTGGGACGCCGTGGTGATGTCAGAGTAGAGAAGGACACCCCTCATTCTGAGCGACCTCAAGAAGAGGTCTCTGCTTCTTGGTTGTTTATGCCAAGAATCGAAACCATCGGAGATTTCAGCGAGCACCCTCGTGTGTCCAAGCGGAAAACGAATCGTAGCCACCGAAGAGACGGCAGTCGCAGTAGTCATGATGACCTCCTGTTAAAAGTTACAAATACTACAAGCCGATGTGATTATGCTACAAAAATACTAATAAGTCAATAAGTTGGGCGATGGGTCTGCTCGATCTTCTAAGAAAAAAGTGAGTCCTTCTTCCTTAAAAAGGTATTTTTGTAGACGTTAATGTCTCCCCTCTTCTTCACACCTGACTCTGCCATATAGCGCACTGTTCCAAAGATCGGTCGAGGGAACCATGCCCTATCATGTACCCCTCCTATTGACCATGCACATCCAACGTAGCCATTTGGATCACGACCGTCGAGTTCATACATATCGTTAAGATACACCGCAATCTTCATCGCTTCCTCTGGAGTCTTTGACCATTCAAGAATCTTCTTCGCCCAATACATACGCATGTACCCATGCATCTTGCCGGTTTTTACCATCTGTAATTGCGCAGTGTTCCAGAGTTCGTCATGTGTTCCCGCTTTTTCAAACACTTCACGTGAATACTCATACTCACGCATATCTGTGCGTGCTTTCTCTAGAGCGCTCTTTGCCCACAAAGGGAACCCCTGAAAAGAATCATACGACTCATTGTAATAACAAAAGTTCTCTGCAAGCTCAGCACGAACCACACACTCTTCAATAAACGCTGCAACATTCCCCATCTTTCCGTTAGAGCCGTTCGCTACAGCATCGAACGCTTCTTCTATGCGCACCCCTGCTTCTTGTAACACTTTTCTAATAATAGTTCTACGAGAGATGTTGCCGTGTGCTATATAAGGCGACAGATTACTCTGCCCATCTTTTGTAAAATCATTTCTGTCTGCGTCGTACTTATGTAACTTTTCATGCAAAAAAATAGCAAGCACCTTCTCTGCACCTTCCTCTCCTGGAACAAAGATCCCCACCAGAGAAACATCTTCATTGCATCTGATTGTGCTTTGTATGCTTTTCCAGTCAATCGAAACAAGGGTTTTTAGAAGGTCATGATTATCGTGATGTGTCTTTAGCTTTTGGTGTTCCTCTAAGAAGTGGGGAAGTTTCTCATGAATCTCACTTTGTATGGTGCGGGGAGCGAACTGTTGATTTGATGATGTTTGCCAGACAGGATTACAGTTGTGTGTGTCTACTTCGTAGCGTGGTGTAGTGGTATGTTGAAAAA
>CAZCQX010000089.1:0-3090 GCA_964500955.1 uncultured Candidatus Saccharibacteria bacterium
GACGTTATTTATCAATAATCTTATTGTATGGCATACGATTTTTCTACAATTACTCAACAAAAAAACACCATAATTGAATGGCTACGTGGCGAATATCGTTCTATCCAGACCGGTAGAGCAACACCTCAAGTTCTTGATACTGTTGCAATCGACATGTACGGAGCTAGGACTTTAATCGCTCATGCAGGAAGTGTGACAATAGAAGATCCTAAGACTCTCCGCGTAACCCCGTGGGACAAGGGTGTAATAGGCGCTATGGAACGCGCTATCAATGAAGCCGATCTTGGACTTTCTGTTGTGTCTGACTCTGACGGCCTTCGTGTACACTTCCCAATGCTAACCACAGAATCAAGAGCGAAGCTCGTGAAGATCCTAAAGGAAAGAATGGAAGATGCTCGTGTCCGTGTGCGCTCACTACGAGAAGACACGAACAAAGATATTGACGCCAGAGAAAAGGACGGCGAATATGGCGAGGATGACAAGCGACGCTATCGAGAAGAAATGCAAAAGATAGTAGACCAAGCGAATCAGGAACTCGAAGACATATTCTCAAAAAAAGAAAAGGAGGTGCTCGGTGAAGAATAGTACACACTCTGAAACTTCCGAAAAATATCTGACACAAAAGTCAGGTATTTTTCTTTACAAAATACTAAGGATAGAGACAGAAAGTATGCTACACTAAGGACTATTATGACACCAACGGCAGTTTTTCTTTTTATTCTTATTTTAATAGTTCTTGTGATCGTGCACGAATTCGGCCACTTCATTACAGCGAAGATGACGAAGATGCGTGTTGATGAATTTGCTTTTGGTTTTCCACCAAGAATCTTCAGTAAAAAAATAGGGGAGACTTCTTATTCTTTTAATGCAATACCTCTAGGGGGGTATGTGTCTATCTTTGGAGAAAATGGAAGCGAAGAAGACAAAAAAGAAAGTGGTGCACTGAGACATCCAAGAGCGTTCGGTAATAGACCTTGGTGGGCTCAGCTCCTAGTGCTTGTGGCAGGAGTTGCTATGAATATGGCGCTTGCGCTTGTTATTTTTATAGGACTATCGTTTGGTTCGGTAACAGTGAGTACTGATGACCCTGAGTACGGTAGTCGTGTTAAGGAAGTATCTCTTATGGTACAAGAAGTGTCTCCTGAAAGCCCTGCCTTCAAGGCAGGTATTATACCTGGGTCAGTAATTACTTCTATCACAAACGGTAAAGAAAAAGCGAACATAACAACGACCATGTCGGTTGTCGCGTTCATAGAAAAAAATGCGAACAACCCTTTCGTTATCAACTACATCACTCCTGATGGAGCAAAAAAAGAAACAACAGTCGCTGCTGTGTACGGTATAGTAAAAGATAAAAAAGCCCTAGGTGTTGGATTAGAAACTGTTGGCACAGTAAAGACAACCCCAATTGAAGCTTTCACGCTTGGATTCGAGAGAACCTATACCATGACCGTGCTCACCTTTGATGGACTCTTCCAAGTGTTTACTTCACTTTCAAAAGGTGAGAATGTTATCGACACACTTTCTGGCCCTGTTGGTATTGCAAAAATAGTTGGCCAGACTTCAACCTATGGATACGAAGCAGTCCTTACTCTCGTAGCGATTCTTTCTATCAACCTCGCAATATTTAATATCTTACCGCTTCCCGCACTTGATGGAGGAAGAATGGTGGTGGTACTCATAGAGACAGTACTACGAAAAAGGATTCCATTTAAGTACTACTCGTGGGTCAACTTAGTAGGGTTCTCTCTACTTATCTTACTCCTTGTTGTCGTCACCATTAACGATATACGAGCTTAACGTCTTCTCTTAGGTGGTGTAGAATACAGGCATAAAATAAAAAATAACGTATGAGACAATCACAACTTTTTACAAAAACAAGAAAGGAAGCGCCAGAAGGTGAGACATCTAAAAATGCAGAACTTCTTATTCGTGCAGGCTATATTCACAAAGAAATGGCGGGCGTCTACACACTGCTTCCTCTTGGTCTTCGTACGTTTAACAACATCGTTGCAGTAATACGAGAGGAGATGAATCTGATCGGTGGACAAGAAATTACCCTCACCGCACTCCAAGAAAAAACAACCTGGGAAAAGACCAACAGATGGAGCGATGAAGTGGTTGATGTATGGTTCAAAACAAATCTCAAGAACGGCACAGAGCTCGGTCTTGGGGTTACTCATGAAGAGCCGATAACGAAGATGATGACTTCTTTCGTAAGAAGTTATAAAGATCTTCCAAAATATGTATACCAATTCCAGACCAAATTTAGGAACGAAACCAGAGCGAAGTCAGGTATCATGCGAACAAGAGAATTCGTCATGAAAGATCTATATTCTTTTTGTGCTTCAAAAGAAGACCAAGAGAAGTACTATGAGGTAGTTAAAAATTCTTACGTAAGAATTTTTAATAGACTTGGTATTGGAGACATAACTTATGTAACTTTTGCTTCTGGTGGAATCTTTTCAAAATATTCACATGAATTTCAAACTATCTGTGATGCTGGTGAAGATGAAATTTACATTCACGACGGGAAAAAGATAGCCATCAATAAAGAAGTAATGACTCCTGAAGTACTACAAGACCTTGATGTAAAAGAATCAGACCTAAGAGTAGCAAAGGCTTCCGAGGTGGGAAACATCTTTAATCTCGGGACACGGTTTTCTAACGCACTAGAACTTAACTACCAGAATGAAAAAGGTGAGAAGAGTGAAGTGTGGATGGGGTCCTACGGACTTGGTCCTGCTCGTATTATGGGGGTTATCTGTGAGACACTCGCTGATGAAAGAGGTCTTGTGTGGCCTACCTCTGTTGCGCCGTTTTCTCTACACCTTGTAGCGCTTAATAAAGATAAGACTTCGGAGAGTTATAAACTCGCAGAAGATCTCTACAGCACACTCACAGCTCGTGGCGTGGAAGTCCTCTTCGATGATCGTGATGCTTCACCAGGAGAAAAGTTCGCCGACAGTGACCTTATTGGTATTCCTGTTAGAGTAGTTGTTTCTGATAAATCTCTCGAGAAGGGTGGGGTAGAACTTAAGGAACGAGTAAGTACAGAGAGTCATATCGTCACAAAAGAAGAATTCCTTC
>CAZCQX010000090.1:0-3069 GCA_964500955.1 uncultured Candidatus Saccharibacteria bacterium
TGTTGCGTCTCTCCACATGGTGATAGCTTTCATTGAGTGCCTTACGGAGACTCTCCACATGAGAAGGAAGCAGAGAGAATCCTCCAGCTCCTTCATGTCCTCCCCACCCGAGAAGCACTTCGTGTCCCACATGGGCCATCATATCTACCACAGACACATCGCCGAGTGATCTACAAGACCCCTTGAGTTCTTCTTTATTTTCACCAGACCCCCACACAAACACTGGCTTCCCTGTTTCATCTATAATCTTCTGAGCTATGAGTCCGAGCACACCAGGCCCCCATGACACATCACCGACGACCACCACATCGTCTTTATATACATCATGATCGAAGGAAATTGTAGAAACGATATCCTTCACTTCGCTTTTTCTTTGGGTATTCAACTCTTCAAGCTCAAAAGCATATCCTTCTGCACTCTCTCGATCTTTCTCATAAAGCATCATGTGTGCCTGCATTGGATCCCCCATTCTGCTCGCAGCATTCACCCTCGGAGCAATAGTAAATGCGATATCCTCCTCAGTAAGCACATCTTTTCGCATTCTTTGTTCATTGAAAATATGATTAAGGCCATGACGCTTCGTTTTTCTAAGGACTTTAAGCCCAAAGTGAGCAAGTGCACGGTTCTCCTTCCTAAGTGGCACCATGTCTGCAATAGTTGAGATACCTACAAGGTCTAGCAACCATTTTTCATACCCTTCTGGAAGTTCTTTCACGGTTGCATGCACCCCACCCAAGGAAATATCATTTTTTGCCCGCATAAGCACAGCACATGCAAGCTTCCAAGCGACCGCACACCCACACAACATATCATCCCAATAGGTACAAGCATCTTGTTTAGAATTAAGCACCGCAACAGCATCAGGAACCACTTGAGAAAGCTTTTGGTTATTAGTTTTTAGTTGTTGGCTTTCTTCAGTGCTTGCGTCTCTACTTTCTATGTCCTCTTTTGTAATCGGTAAGTGGTGATCAGTGATGATAAAGTCCACCCCTACCCCTTTTGCATACTCAACTTCTTCGATATTTGTAATTCCAGAATCAACGGTGATAATGAGTGTTACCCCCTTTTTCTTAAGAGCATCTATTGCATGCTTATGCACCCCGTACCCTTCATTGTGACGGTGGGGTATATACATCTCAACAGGATACCCGATGTCATCAAAAAAAGTACGTAGAAGCACCCCTCCTGGGACCCCATCGCAGTCATAGTCACTGTAGATAGCCGTCTTTTCACCATTTCTCATCGCATCCGTGATACGATTCACCGCCTTTTCCATGCCATATATTTGAAACGGATCCCCGATATGCTTTTCGTAAGAAGGGGTAAGGAACTCTTCCACTTCAGCAGGATTAGTAATTCCTCGTTTTTCCAAGAGTGTTTTCGTTATCGGATGTAAAGCCTCAATATCAAAATGTGTGTTCATGTAGAAGAGAGTATAACAGAGAAGTCGTTGTCCTTTATAAAGGACAGAAATAAAAAGCCTTACTCTATATATATGTCTTTTATAAAAGACTACTTCACTTTGAACTGTTTTCGTATCTCTTTCACCTTCTCCTTATTTTTTTCCTCCATTTCCTCCTTACCCTTCGTTCCTAGACGTTTCAAGTCTTCTACCGACAACACAATTAACTCTTTCGCTCGAGTGTCGAGGTAGTTTTCTGTATTTTTGTCAGGATTTTCTAGCACCTCATCGAACAATGCGTGCAAAACATACCCAATTTTTGGCCCTGGAGTTTCATGTGTAACGTCCATAATGCGTTTCCCGTCAGTTTTAAGCATCTTTAGGCTTATAGGATCCTGAAGTGCCTGTTCTACCATAGCCTCATACATACGAAGCCTGTATGGCTCTTCTTTTGGCCTTTCAGTACCCACTCGATCACAAATACGTAGATTGATCAGCTCCCAAATATTCTCCTTTCCTACGTTGGTAATAAGCCTTCTCACTGCGGATATCGTAATCTGTTCGGTATCTGAGAAGAACATGTGCCAGCGCACGAACATGGACACTTTTTCGGTAAGCTCCTTTGGGAAGCGAAGACGCTCCATAATTTCACGTGTAACGCGCCCACCCACCACATCATGCCCATAAAACGTATAATCACGCTTTTCACGTGAAAAGCGTCTCGTTTCTGGCTTGGAAATATCGTGAAAAATAGCAGAGAGTCTCACGTGTAACGGCCATTTCTTGTCAGCAGAGTGCTGAAGGGTGCGCAAGTTATGCTCCCACACATCGAAATGGTGCGCCTGGTTCTGTTCCACCCCTATTCCCTGCAAAAGCTCAGGGACAACATACTCCAGAAGTCCTGTTTCCTTCATAAGCACCAACCCTCTCATTGGGTAGTCTGTCATGATAAGCTTCACGAACTCATCCCTCACCCTTTCACGTGAAATGGTCTTGAGAAGCTCTTAGTTCTTGTCGACGCTTTCACGTGTAACGCTTTCAATATCAAAATCAAGCTGACACGCAAGACGTACCGCACGCATAAGACGTAGCGCATCCTCTCCGAAACGGGTATCTGGATCCCCTACAGCCTTTATAAGCTTATTCTCGAGGTCTTGCTCACCACCATAAAGATCCACCATTTCACATGTAACGGGGTTGTAGGCGATAGCGTTACACGTGAAATCACGTCGCTTCAAATCATCTTCTATGTTACTACTCCAAGAAACACTGTCTGGGTGGCGATTGTCGGAATATGTAGACTCGAGACGGTACGGTGTTACTTCCACAATCTTCACTGTTTCATCGACACAAGGAATACCAAGCTCATCTCCACATGTCACCACCCCCACTGTTCCATAGCTATTTTCATAAAAAGTCTTTGGAAAAAGAGGGATAATCTGCTCCGGTGTTGCGTTGGTAGTAATATCATAGTCTTTTGGTGGTATACCAAGAAGCATGTCTCTTACACACCCACCGACGAGATATGCCTCAAAGCCTGCGTTCTGAAGCATGAGTACTACACCCCTCACCTCCTTTGGGATTGAAAAAGAAATAGTTTTTTGTGTTTTTGTCATACTGTATGATAGTATACTCTATGTTAGAGTAGCTTCCGTGGTGAAATGGAT
>CAZCQX010000091.1:0-3009 GCA_964500955.1 uncultured Candidatus Saccharibacteria bacterium
TCCAAAAGACTGCAAAAAGACCTGTGATTATACCGGTGATTATTAGTGTGTAAGTATAGTATTTTCTTGATAGAACAAGAAGACTCCCCGAAAAAGAGTGTGGGTAGATATCCCTAGAAAGAACAGGGATTTTACTGATATACTTTGTAGCATAATGCATCAACTTCTAAAAAATAGACTTCTTGTAGTGACGTTTTTTATGACGTTTTTGTATGCGCTTCATTACGCTATTCCACTATACGCCACATCTTCTTATCTCCACCAATACTTCAACTCTTCAATCATAAGTGCAACCTATGTAGTAGGAAGTCTTCTTGCGCTTATTGTTTCTGTAAACTTAGCCAAAACCCTTAGAAGATTTCATAGCTATAATTTTGCTATTGGTGTAATCATTGCAGAAATGATAGTTATCACTTTGTTCGGGTTTGTAAAAAACCCTTTTCTTCTACCTCCTCTTTTTATCATCCACTTCGGATTACAGCTATTACTTAATGTATCGTTAAACATTTTTATAGAAAGCTTCAGCGCGCATGCAAGCATAGGAAGCATACGAGGACTTTTTTTAGCGATACTCCACCTTGGTATTCTCATTGCACCGCTCCTTGGAGGAATGATCCTCTCTTATACTTCTTTTGCTATGCTTTATTTCATAGCGGCATTGATGTTGGTGCCATATCTCTTTTTGGTGCACAAATATCTAACACACATAAAAGAACCAGCGTATCACACCATAAACCTTTTTGAAGCAATGCAAAGAGCGTTACGTAATAAAAATCTACGTGCAGTTGTGCTTTCTAAATTTATTGTAGAAAGTTTCTATGCAACAATGGTTATCTACTCCCCAATCTATCTAGCAACACTTGGCATCCCTCTTACTTCATATTTAACTTTTATTATTCCCATAGCCCTCATCCCCCTCGTGCTTCTTCCCTACGAACTTGGCGTACTCGCTGATACAAAATATGGAGAAAAAGAGATGCTTATCATTGGTCTTCTCATATTAACAGTAGCAACATTCTTATGTGTTATTCTTACCACAAATGAAATTGCTATCTGGGCAATAGTACTCTTCCTATCAAGAGTTGGGGCGTCCCTTGTCGACACTATGTCTTCAACATATTTCTTCAAAAAAATAGGCCCCGAAGATCCTTCCTACACGGCACTCTTCATCAACATGAATCCAGCGTCAACGATCGCTGTTGGCGCAGTAGGTATCATCGTCTCCCCATTTCTCGTAGCACGTCCTCAGCTAATGTTTGTTATACTTGGATGTGCTATCGCTTGGAGCATTACCCAAGTGCTTCCTTTACGAGACACTAGATAATATATCTTATGAAAGAAATTAAAGTTACTTCAAAAACACCGGTTCGCATCAACGTTTTTTTAAGAGATCAAGGTCTTGGCTCTAGACGCACAATTGACGACTTCATCACTAATAATCAAGTCACCATAAACAACACTCTTGCAACACTTGGAAGTAAGGTGAATAACAAAGATGTTATAAAAATAAAATTACCTCATCAAGAAAATGTCTACGCTCTCTACCACAAACCACGAGGTGAGGTTACCGGACCTCTAGCTGAACTTCCTGGATGTCAACCTCTAGGAAGACTCGATAAGGAGAGTGAAGGACTTCTACTTTATAGCAATGACTACAGAATAGTGGACGCTCTTCTTAATCCAAAAAATTCACGAGAAAAAGAGTATGAAGTAACCGTACGAGAAAAAGCAACACCTCGAGTGGTAACACTTCTTAAAAAAGGCATCAGTACTCAGGAAACAACCTACGCACCTGTTAAAGCGGTAACTATCTATAATGAGGGGTATTCACTGCGAATCATTCTTACTGAAGGGAAAAAACATGAGATACGCAGAATGCTTAACGCTCTTAACCTTACCGTGCTTTCTCTAAAAAGAGTAAGGATCATGTCTTTCGTCTTGCGAGGTATTCCTTCTAAAAAAATACACATCCTCACCCCTAACCAAGTAACAACGCTCCTTAAAGAGCTCTCGCTTTCTTAGAATCACACACATTTGCAAGCTCACTTTACCATATAGAGCACATTTCCTTGTTCTTCTAGAAACCCTTCCTTTACGAGATGTTGTAGTATCGAGGCACTTCTTTCATCATCTGGTATTTTTTCACCATGCGCTACAGCAATAAGAATTTTTGCTCTTAATTCCCTTGTAGAACCTTTAAATGAAGATTGTTTTCTGTAGCTACTGCTTTTCGAATTATATGACAACCCCTGCTCTTTTAGATACGCCCCGTAATCCATAAGCGCATAGTACCAATTACGAGCACCTAACAACAGCACTTCTTTTTCTTTTTCTAAACCAAAAAGAAGGGTGGTGAGTTCTTTATCAGAAACCGTTTCTTTCCTTTCCTTAAAAAAGAAATGGAAAAGCACTGTTCGAATATTAGTTTCAAGCACTGGATGACTAAACTTGTTAGAAGCAAACACGCTTACCGCTGATGCCGTGTACTCTCCAACACCTGGTAATTCCTTTAATTCATTAAAGGTAGCTGGAACTACTCTGTTCATTTCTGCAATACGTAGTAACGCTTTTGCGCGTCTCTGATAACCAAGACCTTGCCATAGGAGTAACACATCTTTCAAGGAAGCACTACTTAGTTCTTCTAATGTTGGATACCTCTCCATCCAAGATAAAAATTTTTTAGTTACACGACCCACTTGGGTCTGTTGCAACATAATTTCACTCACAAGAACACTATACGGTGTAATGTTGGTACGCCAAGGCAAGTCATGTCTACCGTGAGTCGAGTAGTATTCCGTTATAGTAGCAATAAACTTTTTCTTAGAAATCATACATCTTTAGCGTCGAGCAAGACAAGCAACCTGTGAATAACTTGGTACAATACCCTTGAGTATACCACGAAGTATTGCTACACTATTTCTCAGACAGTTGTTTCATTATCAGCTTTTAATAGAAAGAAGAATGTCAAAAACGACAATCCTTGAAGTCTATAAAGACAAGAAGGGTATG
>CAZCQX010000092.1:0-2997 GCA_964500955.1 uncultured Candidatus Saccharibacteria bacterium
TAAGGAGATGGTCGAGAAGCAGTTTTCTGATCTTCCTATGGAGTTTAAGCAGAAGTTCCAGATAGATAGACCGTTGTTTGAAGCTAAGGGTGGGCCAGAAAATCCAACAGGTATGAAAGGTAGAACGCCAGTATTCGAAGTACTCCCTATTACTGATGAAATAGAAGAAGCCATACTTCGTAGTAAGGGAGAAGAAGAAATATTTAGAATCGCCCGCAAAGACGGCATGGTTACCATCAAAGAAGATGCTATGGTGAAATGTATGGATGGCAAGATACCATTCATCGAACTCGCCGAACTATAAAAAAACGACACGGTGTCAGTTTTTTAGTTGACGTTCTATAAGTTTTGTATACTTAGCCGCACTACACGCTACACACTAATGCCCAGTCTGTGAGTTATTCGATTGTACTTCTTTCTTCTCTTGATATACTACACTGTATATGAACTACGAAGTTGAGCTCGATGATTTAATTATGACGTTAGTAAAAGAAGGTGGCTCTGACCTTCACATGACCGTTGGAAGTTTTCCAACGCTTCGTATCAACCGAGAACTTATACCCCTCACGCGCAAGGTTGAACTAAAAGCAGAAGATACTCTCGGATTTTTGCGTCAGATGGTTCCAGACAAGGCGCTTACTGATTTCGTGGTGAAGCAGGAGTATGACTTTTCGTATTCACACAGAAACCAGTACCGTCTTCGTGGTAACGCATCATTCCAGCGTGGGGTTATCTCCATTGCACTCCGTCTTGTGCCAAAGGTAAAGAGCCTACAAGAACTTAATCTTCCAGAGCAACTCGCACAGATTGCACGTGAGCGACAAGGGTTCTTCCTTGTTGTGGGTCCTGTAGGTCAAGGTAAGTCTACCACTCTCGCAGCTATGGTTTCCCTCATTAATAGTGAGTCGAAGCGTCACATTCTCACCATCGAAGATCCTGTCGAGTTTCGTTTTGACCAAGACAAGTCACTCATCGAACAGCGTGAAGTTGGTATCGATACGTCTGATTTCAACACAGCGCTCGTACACGCACTTCGTCAGGATGTTGACGTGATCATGATCGGAGAAATGCGTAACAAAGAAACGATCGCAACCGCAGTGACAGCGGCAGAAACTGGGCACCTCGTTCTCTCGACACTTCACACCAACTCTGCTGCGCAGACTATCGATCGTATCATCGATTCATTTCCAGGAGAACAGCAGGGGCAGATTCGTCTACAGCTGGCTGCTTCTCTTATCGGGGTGCTGTCTCAAAGACTTATCCCAACTATACAGGGAGGGCTTATTCCAGCATTTGAGCTTCTTCTTAATACTGGTGCAGTTGCCAACCTTATTCGTGAACGTCGAACACATGAGCTTGATGTGCTCATCGAGACTGGATCAGAAGAAGGGATGATAGACCTCGATCGTTATCTTGCAGGACTTGTGCGTTCTGGTGTTGTTGCGCGGGACACCGCGATGTCTTTTGTGAGAAGACGAAGCTTGTTCGATCGCTTAATCTAGTTTTTTATGATTTATCACTACGTAGCACTTAACGAAAATGGAAACAGGGAAGAAGGAGACATCGATGGAACATCGCTCGATAACGCTATTTTTATTGTAAAAAAGAAAGGATACCCGACGATTATTGAGGTAAAAGAGAAAGTGGATAAACAAAACGATGTTATAGCGGCGATCCGTAATTCTTCCCTTTTTAAGCAGAAAATTACCAATAAAGATGTGGTGATTTTTTCTCGTCAGGTGGCGACACTCTTTGAGTCTGGAGTTTCTGCGCTCCGTGCATTTCGTCTTCTTGGTCAAGAGAATGAGAACAAGACCCTTCAGGAAGAAGTGTTCAAAGTTGCTGATGATATCGAGAAAGGTATCTCTCTTTCACAGTCTCTCTCTGCACACCCTGACCTATTCTCCAACTTTTATGTCAACATGGTGAAATCAGGTGAGGAATCAGGAAAGCTCAACGAAGTGTTCTCCTACTTGGCCGATTATATGGATCGTAACTATGAGCTTACCCAAAAGGTGAAGAAAGCTCTCACGTATCCAGGTTTCGTTATTAGTGTGTTCTTCGCGATTATGACCGCCATGCTCACATTCGTGGTGCCTAAGATGGCGGCAATGTTCGCAGAAGAAGGTGCACAGCTTCATCTTGTGACACGTATCGTACTTTTCATATCAGATCTTTTCGTGAAGTATGGCCCAATCACGTTTCCTATTCTTGGTATTTCCGCATATCTCTTTTATCGCTGGACTAAGACAGAGGATGGTGGGTTTAAGTTCGACACTTTCCTCCTTAAAACTCCAGTGGTGAAGACCCTCATGCAGAAACTGTTCCTTCTTAGACTTTCTGATAACATGAACACAATGCTCTCAAATGGTGTGCCGATTGTGAAGGCTATTGATATTACTGCGTCTATCATGGAAAATAGGGTATACAAAAAACTCATGGGTCGTGTCTCAGAAAAAGTACAGATGGGTAAGTCTCTCTCTAAAGCTCTCTACGAAGAACCTCTTGTGCCGAATATTCTCGTACAGATGGTGCATATCGGTGAAGAAACGGGTGAGCTTAGTTTTATCTTGAAGAACTTAGCCAATTTCTACCGTAGAGAACTCGATAACGCTATTGATAACATGATTGCCCTCATTGAGCCTGCGATGATTGTGAGCCTCGGTGTGGGTGTAGGTTTCCTCGTGTCTGCGATTCTTCTCCCTATGTACTCTCTTACAGAGGCAATTAAGTAACAAGGGTACAAGCTGTTGTTGTCTGCTATTAGTAGCTCAGACATACTATACAGAAAAAGCACGAAGCCTATGGCTTCGTGCTTTTTCTGTATAGTATTCTCGTATTATGTATACCACTCCCGCTAAACGCCGATACTGTCCCCTAAGTTATCCACACTTTTTTCGTAAAATACTTGTTTTTTATAAGAAGATGGGTATATACTTTTAGTTAATCTACAAAGATAGAAAAAATATATGTTACACACATCAAATAAAACATCGG
>CAZCQX010000093.1:0-2993 GCA_964500955.1 uncultured Candidatus Saccharibacteria bacterium
CCTCTTGTGACGAACTTTGCAGTGGTGCCGAGCGCTTTCCTTCTCGCTGGTATCTCAGCTATCGGTGGTATCATCTTTCTCGAGCGCAAGCCGTCCTTTGAGTCAGCATCCTTGTTCTTCTCTTCTGTGCTACTTAGTATTACTTCCTACATCTCTGGAAGAAAACTCAAGAGAGAAGATTCTATGCTTAAGAAGGCTTTGGTAGATGACGAGGAGGAAGAACTTGTCGAAGAAGTCCTTCCTGTAAAAATAAAGGCAAGCGAAGAGGAGGAGACAGATGAAGACCTAAGAAAAGAACTCTTTGGAAAACTTTCCATAGAAGAGGAAGAAGATCTTCCTGTACCTAAAAAAGAAAAAGAAGCGAAACAAAAGCCTGTCATCCTCACTCCTGAATTCGTACCACCACCACTTGACCTTCTCAACCCTGACAGTGGTAAGTCAGGTGCAGGTGACAGTAAGTCTAAGATGACCACCATCCAGCGAACACTCGCTGAGTTCCGCATCAACGTAGAGATGGGTGAGGTAACTGTTGGTCCGACAGTGACACAGTTCACACTAAAACCTGCTCAAGGAGTTAACCTTTCTAAGATCGTCGCACTTCATGACAACCTCGCCATGGAACTTGGGTCTGAGTTCCTTCGTATAGAAGCTCCTATTCCAGGAAAGACTCTTGTTGGTATCGAAATACCTAATGAAAGAAAAGCAACACTCGGTCTCCGGTCTATGCTTGAACTTGAATCCTTCCAAGGAAGTGGTCCACTCAACCTCGCAATCGGTAAGAGCATTGTAGGTAAACCAATCTTCGGAGACCTCGAGAAGATGCCTCATCTCCTTGTTGCGGGAGCAACACGTACTGGTAAGTCTGTAACCCTCCAGAACCTCCTCATCTCGATGCTGTATAAAAATTCCCCTTACGACCTTAAACTCATCATACTCGACCCTCAGCGCGTAGAGTTCAGTGCTTACCATAACCTTCCACACCTTTACACTCCTGTTATAAAAGAGCCGAAAGGAGCTATCAAAGCCCTCAACTGGGCAATACAAGAGATGGAGCGTCGATATGAAATCCTTGCTGAGCACGGCCAAGTAAACGTAAGTGACTATAACAAAAAAGTTCTTGCTCCCGCCTTGGAGAAAGCGAGAAAGAAAGGGTCTGTGGGGGACGCTGTTTCTGGGCTTCCTCCTAAGATGCCGTACGTCGTTATCATCTTCGATGAATACAACGACTTCATGCTTTCATATCCTAAAGAAATCACTCCACTCATTACCTCTCTTACCCAAAAAGGTCGTGCTGCTGGTATCCATCTCATACTCGCAACACAGCGCCCAGATGTAAAAGTGATCACAGGTACCATTAAAGCTAATATTCCTGCCCGTATCGCACTTAAGACCACCTCACTTATCGACTCTCGCACCATTTTAGACTCAGCGGGGGCGGAAGACCTTCTTGGTAATGGTGACATGCTCTACATGGCATCTGACAACCCTCGTCTTGTACGTATTCAAGCACCGTTTGTCTCCGGTGAAGAAATAAAAGCAGTAGTAGCGCACATAAAAGAAGCGAACTACGACTTCGTCCCTGACCATATTGATATGGCGAGCGTAAAAGTAGGCACCGCAAGCAGTCAAGGTGGAGAAGATGGTGGGAGCGGAGGAGAAGAGCCAACAGGTGATGAAGATTATATGAGTGCACGAGACTATGTTATCTCCACAGGAAAAGCATCGACCTCATCTCTTCAGACCGCCTTTCGTTGGGGATACAACCGCGCCGCTCGCATTATGAACGACCTCGAAGAACACGGCATCATCGGGCCACAACGCCAAGGAGAGAGATACCGTGAGATCCTCGCAGGAAAAGAATCCTCTCAGTCACAAGAAGAACCATCTGATTCTCCAAAAGACTCGAGCATGCAGGATCTTTTTAGATAAATCTCCATGCTTGAACACTACGACATACGTAAGAAACTGGAAATGATTTTCGTTCTGTTTCTCTTCCTGTTCGCGGTTGTGTATGCCATATATCGTGTCTATCCAGTTCTCACCGGCCCTTCACTTATTGTGTACCATCCAACAGAAAGTGACTACGTGGCGAGCACCACCTTCGAATTATCCGGAAAAGTCTCAAGAGTAAAAGAGATAACACTACAAGGTCGCCCAATTCCGATAGACACTGACGGTCACTTCAAGGAGCTCTTGGTTGCCAACCCTCCCTATACTATACTGGTACTGACGGCGACTGATTTTTATGGGAAAACAGTAACCAAGACTTTGCGCGTTATACCGCATTAATTTAAAAAAATATCCAACACAATAGTTATGATGAAGAAAAAAGCAACAAAACCAGCAAAAACAGTAGGAACAAAGAGTGACGGAACAACGAGTACCAAGACAGCCTCTGACGCGCTTCTCCGAGAAATTCAAAGCAAGTTCGGTGAAGGGTCTATCATGAAACTTGGAGACACACCAAAGGTAGATATCGGGGTTGTTCCTACTGGGTCACTTGGGCTTGATTCAGCTCTTGGTGTTGGAGGACTCCCTCGCGGGCGTATCGTTGAAATTTTTGGACCAGAATCATCAGGAAAAACAACACTCACCCTCCACGTAATCGCGGAAGCACAAAAGATGGGAGGTATCTGTGCCTTTATTGATGCGGAACATGCAATGGATCCAGAATATGCCAAGAAACTCGGTGTGAACATTAACGAACTTCTTATCTCCCAACCAGACAACGGGGAACAAGCGCTAGAGATAGCAGAGTCTATCGTCAGAAGCGGGAAGGTTGATGTGCTCATCATCGACTCTGTGGCAGCGCTTACTCCTAAAGACGAAATAGAGGGTGACATGGGTGCTCAACATGTAGGTAAGCAAGCACGTCTCATGTCACAAGCACTTCGCAAGCTCACCGCTATCGCACACAAATCTAATACTGTT
Source organism: uncultured Candidatus Saccharibacteria bacterium (assembly GCA_964500955.1). GTDB lineage: Bacteria > Patescibacteriota > Minisyncoccia > Phycocordibacterales > UBA5272 > UBA11704. The sequence goes on from CAZCQX010000093.1 coordinate 2,932, forward strand.
ATCGTCTTCATCAACCAGATCCGTATGCAAATCGGTGTAATGTTCGGCAACCCAGAGACAAC
>CAZCQX010000094.1:0-2921 GCA_964500955.1 uncultured Candidatus Saccharibacteria bacterium
CGGAGACCAAAGTCTATACCGAGTTTTTCTAGAATCTCTTTTGCTCGTGATCGTCCTACACCAAACACTGCTGTAAGAGCAATTTCGAGTCTTTTTTCTTCTGGAAGGGTAATACCTGAGATGCGCATATAATTTATAATAATTTTAAAATTTATCCTTGTGCCTGCTTATGCTTAGGATTCTCACAAATAACACGAAGAACGCCTCCTCGCTTCAACATCTGACACTTAGAACAAATTGTCTTAACTGATGATCGTACTTTCATGTGTAAAAATATGCACCCAATTATACTATATCTTGATAAATAATGCAAATACTTGCTTAAGAAACTTTGGAACGGCGGTTAGAGTCTCTTAATGATTCTTCCTTTTCCTCCGTATGGGTCTAGCTGAACGACCACTTTGTCCCCTACTAAAACCTTAATTTTGTGCACTCTCATGCGTCCGCCGAGATAAGAGATGAGTGTTTTTCCATTACTCAACGCTATCTTAAAAAGAGTACTCGGAAGAGCTTCAACTACTCTTCCTTCGATGGTTTCTAGATCTTCTGTTTCTTCATCCATATGATAAGAACTCAAGTGTAGCAAAAAAGAGTCTTATAATCAACGTCTAGGCAAAGATTCTTCGACTTTGATCTTTTCTTCTTCATTAGGGAACGAGCCGAGCCACATCGGAGAGAAGGTAAGCGATGCGCTTTCTATAGAAGAAATAGACTTCATGAGGGTTTTGAAGTTGTCACGATCTTGCCCAAGAATAAGTGTCTTAATAGCCTTTTCATCAACATCCCAAATAATTCTAGGAGACCCCTCTACCAAGATAGGAAGTGACGTAGCATTCGCGAGTGACGCTGATGCTTTAAGGGTAAAGGTCATATCATCCGCATTACCAAGAGTAACTGGTTCCTTGTCATATCCTGTTGCAAGTGTGAGCGCAAGAGCTCTCGCAAGAAGTGAAATATCCACCAACATAAGATGTCCTGTTGCGGTAACCTTATACTCATCAGTAGAACCTTTCAAAACTTCGTCTTCGTTATCAACGAAAGTTACTTCTATGTTAGAAAGTATCGGGAGATATCCTTCTTTTTTGGTATCTTTCATTTCTTCCTTGAGTTGTTTTTCTAGTTCTATCGCAAGGGAGTCCTTCGCTGCGTTTATATCAGAAAGTGAAGCGAGTGACTTAGTACCAGACATACCGCCCGTGATTGGAGTAGAGGTCTTTGCATAAAAGAGAGAGTATCGAGGGCTGTTCTTGAACCCAGGTATAGTGAACTTGGTCGATGTTACGTTGTAATCCCCTCCTGTACTGTCGGCATAGAGGGTGACTTCTACACTTCCTGGAGTGTCTCCGGTCTTACCTGGGACGGTTACTGAATCATTGATTCGATAAATCTTTCCATCTTCTGATTCGAAGCGGGTGTTTTTTATAAGTTTCTGAGGGTTGGCATCGTAGTTGTTATAGATAATAGCTTTTCCTGATGCTTTAGACTCTACTTTTCTTGTCTCTGACTTCTTGAGGGTCTTGGTTTTGGTGATGGATTTAGTTTCTTCTGTGAAAGTAACGGAATCTTCTACGGTTGCATCCTTTGAGAAAACAACAACTCTGCTGAAGTCTTTTATGTCCTTGAACTTAGGAACAACTGTAATAGTCGCACTGTTAAATACAAAAGTGTAGAGTAATGCACCCGAAAGAATACCGACTCCCGCAAGAAGAGAAAGAGCTGAGCGGTATGATATCTTCCTGCGAGCTCTCTTGTGTCTCTCTGGTGCTTCATCTCGTGCATAGAAACGTTCAGTGTCTTGTGCTTCATAGGGGCGTCTGTAGTGCACATCCATATCGTGTGTATGAGGAGATGCTCCACGTGTTGGAATACGGACAGGTTCTTCGTCATAATACGAACCACGTGAACTGCTATCTTGAAAACGCTCAAGGCGAGCTTCTAGATCAGTACTAGACCTTGAACGAGTGTATGGTTTGCGAATGTCTTGCATATGAGAGAGGAACGTCTTTTACACCTTCTAGTGTAACACTAACTGGAACATTGTTAGTGTAGAACTGGGTATAAGATGCATTTTCGATACTCTCACCTATCCATGTTGCATACCTTGAAGAGATAACTCTGAAGTCAGTTGGTATACGATCATAAAGAGAGATGAACTCAAGTGTATACAACACACCATCCATAAGCTTGGATTGTGCGATAGTGTTCATACCTTCTGCTTCTATGTGCTTGTACCCAATAGGATGCACATGTGAGACAACCACATGCCCATCTGAGATGTAGTTAATAAGCGTTGATGTATCCCCAACAGCAATTGAAAGAAAGGTCTTAGGAGTATCCATCTTAGTAGTATATAAACACTATGAGATACTTCCTAGTGAATATCTTCACATTATTGAGAGGTGGTGCGAGGTGTATAGATTAGCTAAGCACTGCCTTAATACGACGAACACCTGCTGAGACGGCTTCTTCTTTCAAGATTTTGAATGGTCCATTCGTACTAACAGCTAAATCGCCTGTGGAATTCACATGCGGACCACCACACATCTCTATCGAGAAAAGGTTAGCATCCCCACGAGACTTCCCTTCTCCAATTCTATAGATACTCACCTTGTCGCCATACTTATCACCAAAGAGCCCCATCGCTCCACGAGCCTTCGCTTCTTCGATTGATATTTCTTCACGAATAACAGGAAGGTTCTCTCGTATCTTCGCGTTAATAATATCCTCTACCTGCTTCTTCTGTTCATCAGTCATCTTCTCTCCATACGCGAAGTCGAAACGTAAACGCTCAGGAGTAATGTTGGAGCCTTTCTGTACGACGGTTGGGCCGAGTACTGTCTGAAGCGCTTGATGAAGCATGTGGGTTGCTGTGTGATACTTGGTTTCCATTTCTCCATCTCCCCCTAAGCCACCTTTGAACT
>CAZCQX010000095.1:0-2921 GCA_964500955.1 uncultured Candidatus Saccharibacteria bacterium
AAAGAGATTTCACTTACTTCATAGAAGTAGGTGTCTGTGGTAGTATGGCACTATATGCATGGCACACTCTATATTGTACCAACTCCAATAGGCAACTTGGAAGATATTACTTTGCGAGCACTTCGTGTGCTTAAGGAGTCAGATATTATTTTTTGCGAAGATACATCGGTAACCCACAGACTCCTCAGCGCTTATGATATCACCACGAAGACTTCAGTATTCCACGCGCAGTCCTCTGAGAGAGATTTTTCGAGAATTCTAGATGCTCTTCGTGAAGGACTCACTGTAGCACTTGTTTCTGATGCCGGTACACCCACAATCTCTGACCCAGGAGTTTCTGTGATTGCCCGAGTGTACGACGAGCTTCCTGAGGCGAAGGTTGTCGCTCTTCCTGGCCCAAATGCGCTCACCACCGCGCTTTCTGTATCTGGTGTTTCCTCAGCGGTGTTCACTTTCTACGGTTTTTTGCCTCAAAAGAAGGGGAGAGAGACAGTCTTTTCTGTGATAGGCGCAAGTGATCACACATCGGTGTTTTATGAGTCTGTTCATAGAATTGAGAAAGCACTTACTTCGCTTGTGAAAGTGTTAGCTACAACACAAAAAGTGGTGGTGTGTCGCGAGCTGTCGAAGCATTTTGAGGAAGTTGTTCGTGGAACAGGGGAAGAAGTGCTTGCTTATTTTTCGAACCATAAGGATAAAGTGAAGGGTGAATTCGTGGTTATTGTAGAAGGAAAACGATCCTAAAGCGCTATCGTAAACACTGGCTCTTTTTTCCTTGAAAAATATGAACAAAACATATACACTCAAGGCATTATTGTAGTATAGTTATTGTATATGTCACCGCTTGGTATCAAACGATTCGTTGCTGTCTTACTTGTTATTTCTCCATGGCTTTTCATACCAGGTCCGTTTAAGGATGTTATTTTTATCATTGCAGGAATTTTGTTATATGTGAGCACGTTTGATCTCCGTAAGAAAACCACCCACACAGAACATCACCAAGAGACCGAAAGCAAACCTGAACACCACCATGTAACCGTCTCATGAAATATTTTTTTCTTGTAGCTCTTTTTTCTTCTCTTTTTTTATTTTGGATTTTTGGCGACAAAGAACAAGGTTTTGATGTTGGCGCTCTCGGGAAAGAGGAATACACACAAGAAACAGCTTCTTCAACATTTGCTACAACATCTACTGTTTCTTCTACTGCAACCTCGTCTGAGCCAGAGAAGGTGAAGGTGGCTAGTCACATAACAACCCCGCAAGAAGTGAGAGCTATATATATGTCGAGCTGGGTCGCGAGCACACCTTCTGCGAGGAAGCGTCTTGTTGATATGGTATCTACCACAGAGCTCAATGCGGTTGTTATTGATGTGAAGGATAATACGGGTGTAGTAACATGGGACGGAAGAATGAAAGAAGATGAGCTCATTTCTTTTATCGAAGAACTTCATGCGAAGAATGTGTATGTAATAGGACGAATCGCGGTGTTCCAAGATCCAAGGTATGCACTCACTCATAAAGATCAAGCGGTACAGAAACAAGATGGTACGATTTGGAAAAGTAGAAAAGGTGAGATGTGGGTGGATACTGGATCGAAAAAAATGTGGGCATACACATTGTTGTTAAGTGAAAAAGCGCACGAGCTTGGTTTTGATGAAATAAATCTAGATTATATTCGTTTCTCAACAGAAGGGTATCATGATGCTCTTGTGTTTCCAGAAAGTGGAGCACGAGGGAAGAGTGATCGAGTTGCAGTCGTGACTGAGTTTTATAAATATATTACTGACGAATTACGAAAACGGAATATACCTGTTTCTGGAGATGTGTTCGGTATCATCACCACATCAACTGCAGATGTTCCTGTGCTTGGGCAAGATTTACACAAAGCACTTATGTACTTCGATTACGTTGCGCCGATGGTATATCCATCTCATTATGCGCCTGGGACATTTGGTTTTTCTAAACCAGCAGCACACCCCAAGGAGGTGATACGAGAAGCGATGAATGGTGCACTTACAATAGCAGATGAGGTGGCAAGTAGTACAGGTAAGACAACAGCAGAGATTCGTGGAAAGTTAAGACCTTGGTATCAAGATTTCGATATGGGTGCGGTGTATACCAAAGAAATGGTGCGTGGTCAGATAGACACAGGTGAGTCTCTTGGAATATCTTCATGGATGTTGTGGGACCCAAGCAATAAGTACACCCCAAGCGCGCTTAAAGGAGAGTAGAGGAAAAACAGAGACTGTGCGAATGTTGTTATCAACTAGTCACTGTAAGGTACAAGCGATATACTGTTTTTTATGTCAGAACTCGATCCGGAAAAGGTAACACACATCGGCAAAATAGATTTTCGCAACAAGCAGATTCCGTTTGGTATCAAGAGAAAAGATAGAACCCGTCACATGTACGTGATAGGTAAGACAGGTATGGGAAAGTCTACCTTTCTCGAAAATTTAGCTATTCAGGATATCAATAACGGAGAAGGTGTGTGTTTCATCGATCCTCACGGATCTACCGCGGAAAAGCTCCTTGATTTTATTCCTGAGTCTCGTATTAAAGACGTGATCTATTTCGCACCATTCGATAGTGAGTTTCCAATAGGTCTCAATGTTCTTGAGCAGGTAACCCCAGACAAGCGTCACTTGGTTGCCAACGGCATCATGGCGGCGTTTAAGAAATTGTTCAAGGATCAGTTCTCTGCTCGTATGGAGTATATTCTTAACAATATCATTCTTGCTCTTCTTGAAAATGAGGGTCAGTCACTCCTTGGGGTGAATCGTATGCTTACCGATAAGGAGTACAGAAAGGAGATTGTTTCTAACGTGAAGGATCCGACAGTGCGTGATTTTTGGCTTGTTGAGTATGCAAGTTATACCGACAGGTTCGCCGCAGAAGCTGCTCCTGCTATTCAAAACAAG
>CAZCQX010000096.1:0-2900 GCA_964500955.1 uncultured Candidatus Saccharibacteria bacterium
TATCGTAGAGGTAAATAGTTGCCATAGATAAAGAAATAAAAAGGAGTAATACACCAAGTGTAGCACGCACCTTGTACTCTTATCTGTGGGTAAAAACAAAAACTTTTGGTATACTTTTTCTCATATGCTCACTTCTTTTACTCCACACACCATTATAGGAAGAATGATTCTCGACTCGCGCGGATATCCGACTGTCGAGGTAGAACTTACACTTGCCGAAAACGGTTTCGGACGTGCGAGTGTTCCTTCAGGTGCTTCAACTGGATCCCATGAAGCGTTAGAACTAAGAGACGGTGATATCTTTTTCGGCGGAAAAGGTGTCAATAAAGCACTCGCCAACATCTCATCTGTCATTGCTCCTGCTTGTATCGGTAAAACATTTGACTCCCAAAAAAGTTTCGATGCGTTTCTACGAGAACTCGATGGCACACCAAACAAGGAAGCGCTGGGAGCAAATGCACTCCTAGCTGTATCTCTCTCATTCGCAAAAGCTTGCGCTCAAGCTTCTCAGAAAGAACTTTATGACTACTTGCGTGCGGAATATCCGTGGCAAAATGAAATGTCTATTCCAACACCACTCATCAACGTTCTTAACGGTGGGAAGCATGCATCTGCTTCTACAGATGTACAAGAATGGATGCTTGTTCCAAAAAAAGCCAAGACTTTCGCAGAAGCTATCGAAAAAAGCGCCAGAGTCTTCTACACACTACGAGACGAAATGAAGAAGAGAGGCCAAAGTGGTGTTGGGGACGAAGGAGGTTTTCCTCTTACTAATGCAGGGGGAAATGAAGATGCGCTTAAGCTTCTTTCTAACGCAGTGCTCGCAAGTGGGTTTACTCTTGGAGAAGATTTTTCTTTTGCGCTTGATGTTGCTTCCAGCGAGCTCTACAAAGATAAGCACTACGAACTAGAGTGTGACCATGTCACCTACACAGGAAGAGAGATGATCAATTGGTTGCAAAGCATAAGTACACGTTACCCAATAGTTTCGATAGAGGACGGACTTTCGGAGGATGACTGGTCTTCATGGAAGACGTATACCAAAGAAAGTGGTGCAGTCATGCAGTTGGTTGGAGATGATTTATTCGTCACCAATACGTTCTTTATAGAAAAAGGTATCAACGAGCAAGTTGCTAATGCGGTACTTATCAAGCCTAACCAGATAGGCACACTTTCTGAGACAGCAGATGCTATCATGCTCGCACAGAAGCACGGATACGCTACTATCATTTCTCATAGATCAGGAGAAACTGAGGATGTTACCATTGCACATCTCGCTGTTGCTTCAGGCGCAGGGCAGATAAAGACAGGGTCACTCTCTCGCACTGAACGACTCGCCAAGTATAATGAACTTCTCAGAATTTCGGAGAAAGTAACAAAGTACAGCAACCATTTCTAAAAAACTTTTGTATATGTCGTATGATATCAAAACATACACTTATCGAATTAGAAGAAAATATCTATATCGTCGATAAACCTTCCGACGTGAGTTCTAACTTCTTTTTACAAAAGATTAAACGAGAGTATGGTTTTACAAAAATTGGCCATGCAGGGACACTCGACCCGTTCGCAACAGGCATACTACTCATTGGGGTCAATAAGGGAACCAAGAAACTTGCTTCTTATGTTGGATACGACAAGCGTTATACTGTCAGAGTATGCAATGGCGTTTCTACAGACACAGGTGATAGAACAGGGGAGGTACAAAAAGAAGAGACACTCACTAGAAGCGTACAAGAAGAACTTAAGAAAACACTCCCGAGAGTCCTCTCATCTCTTGTTGGAGAACACAACCTTCCAGTTCCATCCTTTTCTGCAAAAAAAATCTCAGGCAAAAAGTTATACGAACTCGCACGAAGAGGAAAAGAAGTTCCCACTCTCTATCACACCGCAAAAGTCTATGAAATAGTATTCCTTGGCGTCACAGAGACGGAGACTTCACTCTATCTAGACTTTGAGTGTGCTGTTGGGTCGGGGACATACATTCGCAGTCTCTCTACCTTCATTGGTGAGAAGATAGATCTACCCACACATGTTGTTGAACTACGAAGAACACAAGTTGGGCATTTCTCCCTGTGACAGAGTTAACGACTGTTCTTCTCCAAAGAAAGTTCGAAGAGTTCTGGTTTTTGTGGATGGTACGCATTCATGTACGTTATGAACGCATCCTTACACATACAGAGACGTTCGCTTGTGTGGAGCTCGTCTAATAAGACAGAGCTATGTTTATTCTGATAGTTGTGACCAGGGCGAACGATTGTATCATGAGGTAATTCTGCTAACTTTTCATGAATGCTTTCATAAAGATCTTCACTGTTCCCAACTTGAAAATCAGTTCTACCTGTTCCACCTATAAGAAGCGTATCTCCTGTAAATACTTCATGACCGTTATAGATGCTTATGCTTTCGTTGGTGTGACCGGGTGTATACATCACAGTAAGAAAAGACGCTCCGAGTGGTAACTCAGTAACATCTTTCTCGATATAGATATCTGCCGTTTTGGATGGACTCGCAATGTGACGCACCGAGCGTACACCCGGGGAAACCTCTTTAAGTTCTGGGAGTGAGGAGACGTGATCCGCGTGGGTATGGGATGGTAATGCTAAGTATTGCTCATGGTATGCCTAGATATTCAAAAGAAAACTTACTGATAGACCTTCGTGAGATAAAGTGGATCCTTGAAAACAGACCACAAATCATGGCTAGTGAATACGTTGAATTATCACTTGCTAAGGAAGAAATTATTAAAAGACTTTTAACAGGAAATTACACTAATTAAAATTAAAACTATGACAAGATTTGAAAACCTAATAAAAATGATAAAAAATAAAAACCACCCAGATACTGTTTACAAAGAAGCCCAATATTTACTGTGTGAAAAAGTAATATCAAGTAATGAG
>CAZCQX010000097.1:0-2869 GCA_964500955.1 uncultured Candidatus Saccharibacteria bacterium
CATGCCTTTTATTTCAGAAGAGATATGGAACTATATAAAGACTGATGCAGATGACATGCTCATGGTTACTAGATGGGAGTAGTACTAAAGCAGAGATAGCTGTATATCTAAAAAAGTATCAAGACACGTCACAAGGGTGACGTGTCTTACTTTTGGTATCACCACTACACCAAAGAGTGTTGCTTCTCCTTATCTGTGGATTACTCATCACTGTATACACAAAATAGGTATATACTGTGTATACACACTTTAGTCGTCCTATTCTCTTTATTTATGCTTAAGGAAAAGAAATCATTTTTTGAGCGTCTTGCTGGCTCTATCAACATCGAAGATGAAGATGAGCAGTTAGACTTCACTCCAGAGGTTGATGAACCGATGGAAGAAGAAGTTCCCGTGCGAAGTGCTCCACAGAGAGCTCAAGCAACACCTCATGTTGCAAAGACACGTATTCATCATGTTCCTTCTGTAGAAGAAGAACCTATCGAGGAACAAGAAGAAGAGCTCGAAGAAGGTGAACTTTCTGTCGATGTCTACCAGACCCAAAATGAAATCATTATTGAAGCCATGGTTGCAGGTGTAAAACCAGAAGACCTTCACCTTTCTATCACAAGAGACATGGTTACCATCAAGGGACGACGTGACGGCAACACCTCAGTTGGTCACGATGACTATTTCTACAAAGAACTTTATTGGGGAGTGTTTTCAAGAACAATCCTCCTCCCTCACGAAGTGGAGATAGAAGAAGCAGAAGCGGTAGAGAAGCACGGACTCCTCATCATCCGTCTTCCAAAGATAGACAAGGCACGCCAGACAAAACTAAAAGTGAAAAGCATCTAACACGCGTAAGGAGTACTGATGTACTCCTTTTTGTGCGTATATTCCAGTAATCTATATATTCCATATATTCCATTTTGTATGAAAAAAGACACCTGCCATGAGCGACACGAACGATCAATAGCTAAAGCAATAAGCTACAGAGTAGTAAGTGTTATTGCTGACATTGTTCTTGTTTTTACTATTACAAAAAAAGTTGAACTCACTCTTGGTATTGTGATTCTTAGCAATACCGCAAGTGTCTTCATCTACTACTTCCACGAACGAGCTTGGAACAACATCCACATAGGAAGAAGACCTACGAAGTAAGCAGAGGCGCCATAAAAAATCCCCACTCGTCACCGTGTGGGGATTTTGAACACTCAACAAGGAACACTATGGAGGACAACAGCGTGGTGCGAGCGCCTTCTTCGCTTTCCTTAAAGAATGATCGAGGTACATCATGACACGTCGCATTTCTATTTGGTCATGCGGACTGCCACTTTCACGAAGTTGTTCCTGAGCGTCCCAGCTTATATGAGGATACCTTCGAATAATACTATCGAGAAGCTGAAGGGAATATGGTCCAAGACCGCCCGTAACCGCAAGCGACGTATCATCGAAGTACTCATGGCACAGAAGTAGTGAATTAAGGATGGCCGACATCGGCAACTGCTTGCCTTTTCCTAAACTCATACCGAGCATCACATACTGAGCACCCCTTTCCTTGTATGTCGCCAAGTAACGACGCATGACGGCTTGATCTCTTTTAATTCTCTCTAACGCAAGAGGTTGTACCTGAATAATGATTTCAAGATCAGGAAACTTGTTCTTCACCGCATCAACAAGTCTTGCATCTGGCAGAACAATATCGAGTACGATACCATCAATTCCAGGACCTGCCCGTCTCACCGCTTCGAAGAGGTCTTCTTTGGTCGTTTTTGGGTATGTGGTGATGTCTCTGTAACGAAGAACATTGAACACCCGTGCGTCTCGAACGAAAAGCTTGTTAAGCTGTTCCTCATTGAGCCACACACTCTCCCATCCAAGTTTGGTAGGAAGTGCGTGCAAGGTCTTGTAACTCATCATGGCACCAACCTGCAACCTCCTTGGCCCTTGCGGTCTGAATAGTTTCTTCGCGGTGCTCACTTGACCTATCGTGGTGAAATCTGTTACTCCAATATAAGGAACTTTCATTTCTGTCTCCGGTAGTCTATCTACAAGAGATACTACCAGAACATGCCTATAAATACCAACTATTACCTTAACCAGAAACAGTGTACTTCCATAAAGTATAAAAAAACAAAACTAACGCTTGAAGTGAGTTTTGTTTTTTGGTGCTTGGACCCAGTCTCGAACAGGGTACCTATTCCTCTTCAGAGAAGTGCTCTACCAACTGAGCTATCCAAGCATATACGAAATCTATTCTATCACAAAAAAAGTTCGAACTCAATAAAGAAAAGTACTGGGAGTCTATTGAGCAGGAGCAGACTGACGAAGACCTTCGAGGATTTGGTTGATGAGTTTGGCCTCTGGAAGCTGATTTTTCATCTGATTAAACTGACTGAAGATTTCACCAAGCTTGTCAGAATTTTCAGTCAAGAAAGTAATAAGAGGTCGAAGATAATAATACATACCTCCAAGAGTCCCAAGAATGACGAGCCAGTAGAGAAGTCTGAGTGCGTTACTCACATACTGCTGTCTACGGAGAGATGTGAGGATTTCATGGTTCTCTAAAGTCATTTGATACATGCGATCAAGTTTTTCTTCGTTGGTGAGATTTTTTTCTAACATTGTAGTAAAAGTATAGCATGGTTTTAGGGTTGTAAGGGTGTGAACACATACAGGAAAAACCAATTTGAATTTGTGGTCAAATTTAAAATTTTATTAACAAGTGGAACCTCTACGAAAAGGATTCGGTTCGATTCCTGCCGAGAGCTACAAAAATTAACAAAGGAAGCACCTAAGTGCTTCCTTTGTATTTTTGTGCTCTCGGCAGGAATCGAACCTACAATAACTCCTTAGGACGGAGCGGTTATATCCATTTAACTACGAG
>CAZCQX010000098.1:0-2744 GCA_964500955.1 uncultured Candidatus Saccharibacteria bacterium
GGTCTTCCAAGTGTCACATCCACCACAACCGCAAGGTTACCACCGGCAAGATTAGTGAAGCCGGTTTTCGACCCTTCCATGCCTGGAAAATCTTGGACCGTTTGGTTAGTGTTAGGAATCCCCGAAACCTTTCCACTGTCCAATGATGCCGTGAAGCGAGTCTTCGTTGTTGCGTCTAATATGTCAGGGAAGAGACGGAGTGCTTCTCTAAAAAGAATCACCACATCAAGAGCGGTACCTCTTCCTCCAAGGGTGCTATCGTCGTCAAGACCTGCCGGATCAGTAAAGACAAGTGTAGTCGTGAGCGATTTCGCTTTCTCATTCATTTCCTTTACGAAAAAAGGCATCCCTCCAAAATGAGTTGCCACAATCCGAGCTGCGTCATTAGAAGAAAAAACTAACATGTACTTAAGCAGTTCGTCGAGGGTCCACTTCTGTCCGAGTCGCAACCCAAAATCTAGTCCACCGTCAATGTTTTCATTTGAAATAGTTACACGTTCATTCGTCGAAGAAGCTATAGACTCCGCAGTGATAGCGGTCATCACCTTGGTGAGACTTGCGAGAGGAAGTTCCATGGTTTCATTCTTACCTGCGAGCACCTTACGATCCTTAAGATCATAGACCACAAAGGCCTTCCCTTCTATCTGGACCCCATCGAACACACGCTCATCGAAGGTCGCCGTTTCCACCTTCTTGGTGTTGGTTATTTTTTTGAACTGTTGTTGATAACGAATGAAAGAAGGAGTAAGTAACAACATGCCAAATGAAAAAAGAGCCAAGAGTGCCACATGCGAAATCTTGCTTCTATAGTTCTCTACATGACGACGATAGTGACGATGCTTCATACAAAAAACAAAAGAGACTTTTATAACTCTCTTTCTGCAAGCTTTTGGAGAAGCTCATTATGGATACGCTCATAGTCAGGAAGAAGCGAAGGAGAAGTGATACCTAGATGCTTAAGTGCGTTCTCGGTAAGAGTACAGACTTCCCCTGATCGAGAGATAAGCCCACGAACACTTAACGTACGTACTGACTGAGAAGACTGCACGCCTCGAATGTAGGATATCTCTTCTCGCGTTGGAGAGCCAAGATACGCAACGAGTGTAAGTACTTGAAGTGTTGCAGGGGTCAGGTCACCTTTTAATTCTTCTTTTCTGAAGGATTCTATCAGTGTAGAAAACTCCGGTCGGCTCACCACAGAAATATCATCCCCGTTCACCATAAGAGTGAGTCCTATTGGCTCAAAAAGGGCTCTAATTTGAGGGATTTGGGTTGCAATGCTCTGAGCGTCGACTTGGACTAATTCTGCGATTTTTTGGACCGAAATTGGATCTCCAGAAAGATAGAGTGTGAGGGCTATTTTTTCGAGCATAGTACGTAGAATGATAGATGATAGTGTACCACAGAGATGCAAGCTACACCCCCTGTGGCGCGTGAATAAATATCTCCCCACTGTCTGCATGCTGTTCTGCAAGAAGAGATCCGGAACGAACGAGTTCCAAAAGTGCGAGGAAGTTCACGATGAGTATTTTCTTGTGTTCCTCAAGAGAGGAAGCGCCTTGGGTCAGGCTTTGTAAACTCGCTGACTGAACCTTGTTCACTCTTTCAAGAAGAGACTCAATAACATTCTCTATTCTGAGTGCTTTCTCTACAGCAACTTTAACTAAGGCTTTTGGTGTTATAAAGGTCATCAAAGTAAGCGATGCAATTGATTGCAAAAAAAGAGGAGTCACACGCTCATCCGGCACGAATACTTCAATATCTTTCTGAACTATATGAGGTCTCGCGTAGAGCATGTGTGCACCGAACATGCTTTTTATACCACCAGATGCTTGGTTAAGAATTGCGAACAGCTCGAGCTTGTGTTCGAGATCATGCACCTGCTTCTCCTCTTCTTCTGTGTACACCACTCCAGGAAGAAGAGACTTCACCTTCATGAGCATGAGTGTCGAAGCAACCACAATAAACTGTGAGATGTCGACAATATTCTTTTGATCAAGTGTCTTGATATACGCAATATACTCATCAGACACTTCCACAAGAGATATCTCAGTGATAGAAAGTTTGCGTGTTTCTATGAGTTCAAGGAGTTTCGTATAAGGCCCCTCATAGCGATCGAGTTTTACAGTGAATTCCATAGCGTTCAGTATATCAGAGTATCACCAACAACAGCTGTGAAAAGTACTTAGCGTATCTTTCTATATAAAAAAGATATGTTCTTTTTTTATTTTTTTATAACACTAAATATATTCGGATCTTGAGCGCCGTCTATCTTAAAAACAGCTACACCTCCAAGGTTATAAAGTTTCGCTATACGAATCTTCTCCGCAATCGCTACCGAATCAGAGTAGGTCACGAAATAATTTTTAAGCACTCCAGGAGTTTTGTTACTACTATCTGTCGTTGACGCATAGGTGAACTGAAGCTCTCCTGCTTTATTCCTCTGTGGAGTAATACCGAGAGACTTCGCGAGTTCTTCTGCATACTTATAGTTCATTGAACCTATCTTCTTGTACGTGATACCGGTTGCAGTCTGAACATATTCATATTTATATCCATACGTTGCAACACCTACAACTATCTTGTGTGCCGGTATGTCTTTAAGAGCAAGCGTGAGTGCTTTCTTCACCCATGCGATATCTGCAACAGGGCGATAGAGTTCTGATTTGTAAAAAGTAGAAAGCTTCACATCACCATCTATCTGGTCATACGTCATAAAACGAACCTTGTCACAGTACTTCCCT
>CAZCQX010000099.1:0-2719 GCA_964500955.1 uncultured Candidatus Saccharibacteria bacterium
GGCTTCGCGGGGATTGTTTACATTCTGTATTCTGCACCCTGTGCTCTAAGTTCTTAATCTGCCTTGTTCTCCATTCTCTCTTTCAAAATCTTAATCTCATCACGTAAGATGGCGGCAGTTTCAAAATCAAGAATCTTGACTGCTTCTTTCATTTGCTTCTCTTTTAGTTTCACTAGCTTATCTGGATTTTTCGCGAAAAGTTTTTGGTCAACTTTTAGTTCGGCGTTCACTGCTTTCGCATGTTCTGTCTTTAACTCTTCGGTAATATCATGAATACGCTTTTCAATAGTTTTTGGTGTAATACCATGTACCTTGTTGTACTCTTCCTGAATAGTACGCCTACGCTTAGTCTCAGCTATAGCGCGCTCAAGAGAACCTGTCATAACATCCGCATAGAGCACCACTCTTCCATTCGCATTACGTGCTGCGCGACCTATTGTCTGGATGAGCGATGTCTCCGAACGGAGAAAACCTTCCTTGTCTGCGTCGAGAATTCCGATGAGGGTTACTTCAGGCAGGTCGAGTCCTTCACGAAGAAGGTTAACACCAACAAGACAGTCGAATTCTCCTTTTCTAAAACGTGTAAGTATCTGAATACGCTCAATGGTCTTCACATCACTATGAAGATATTCTGCTTTCACTCCTTGTTCTTTCAAATATTCTGACAAATTTTCTGCCATCTTCTTGGTGAGTGTAGTCACGAGTACTCTTCCTCCTTTTTTCACATCTCTAACAGCTTCATCAATGAAGTCATGTACCTGACCTTTATACTTCCCTTCTTCTCGAACTGGTCTCACCTCAAGAAGAGGATCAAGGAGCCCTGTAGGTCTAATAATCTGCTCCACTATCTGAGAAGACTCTTTACGCTCGTAGTCTCCTGGGGTTGCTGATACATACACAACCTGACTGATACGCTGTTCGAATTCTTCGTAGCGAAGCGGTCGGTTGTCTTTCGCGCTCGGCAGACGAAAACCGTACTCAACGAGTGTTCCTTTTCGCGACTGGTCACCCGCATACATGCCGTGTAGCTGTGGAAGTGTCACATGAGATTCGTCAATAATCGTAAGGAAATCTGGCTCACCGTTTTTTGTATGTGGAAAATATTCAAGAAGAGTATCCGGCGCTTCTCCTGGCATCTTCCCAGAAAGATGGCGAGAGTAGTTT
The DNA here is from genome assembly GCA_964500955.1 of uncultured Candidatus Saccharibacteria bacterium. Lineage (GTDB taxonomy): Bacteria > Patescibacteriota > Minisyncoccia > Phycocordibacterales > UBA5272 > UBA11704. Next base: position 1,165 of record CAZCQX010000099.1, read on the forward strand.
TCGATACCTTGGCAAAAGCCTATCTCGCGAATCATGGCAACATCATAACGAGTTCTGCGCTTAAGTCGTTCTGCTTCCAAAATTTTCCCTTGTTCATCCAACTCTTCTAAGCGCATCTTGAGTTCCTCTTCTATAGTCGCAACAGCACGTTCACGGGTGGTTGCATCAGAAATAAAGTGCTTCGCAGGAAATATGAAATAGTCTTCCACCACATCAAGCACCTTCATAGAAACAGGGTCTACCACTTGAAGATGGGACACCCTCCCCCCTGCGATTTCTATCTGAAGCATCACCGTCTCAGAAATAGGCATAATATCGATACGGTTGCCTATAGCACGAAAAGTTCCAGGAGAAAGATCGGCATTGGTGCGTTCATAGTACACACTTACGAACTTTTGCATGAGATCTATCTTGGTTACGGGGTCGTGAAGAGAGATACGAAGGTTCTCACGTTCATACTCCTTAGGACTTCCGAGACCGTAGATACACGACACTGACGCGACAATAATCACATCTTTCCTTGTGAGAAGCGCTTGAGTGGACGCGTGACGAAGACGATCTATCTCTTCGTTAATTTGTGCATCCTTTTCAATATAAGTGTCCGTCACAGGCATGTACGCTTCTGGTTGATAATAGTCATAGTACGACACAAAATAATGCACCGCAGAATCTGGAAAAAAAGTACGGAATTCTTGCGCGAGCTGAGCTGCAAGTGTCTTGTTGTGCGCAATCACAAGGGTTGGTTTCTGAACATTGGCTATCACGTTTGCCATAGTGAATGTCTTACCGGTACCTGTAGCACCAAGAAGGGTCTGCTTTTTCATCCCTTTCTTTAACCCATTCGTGAGCCCCTCTATTGCTTTTGGCTGATCCCCTGCAGGGGTGAAGCCTTTCAAGACGAATGCTCCAGTGTTTTTATCTATGCTTGACATATAAGATATATCATTATAGCATAAAAACAGGCAAACAAATAGGAGACAGGTATGTCAGCAACGCGAGTTAAAAACTTCCAGCAAACGACAGAGGAACGAAAAGAAAAGTTCTGGCGACGTTTCTGGGTTTGTTGGATGATTGCTTCGTTTGTCGGATGGTGGTGGTACAGACCCATCATCTGGCTCGCTCTCATTCCAACAGTCAGATTCATGTTCTCTGATTGGAAAAAAGAGAACGAACGCATCAACCAAGAACTTGAAAACCCTCCGATGGAGAGCAAGTGACCTTCGGTTGCACACAAAAGCGCGACGTCTACGACGTCGCGCTTTTTACTATACCCTACTCTTTTTGCTCTACTCTCTCTTTATAATATCTCGCAATGAACTCTTTCTTAAAGGATTCATACCTATCCTCAAGAAGAGCCTCGCGCGCGCGTTCACATAGACTGACTAGGAACTTTAGATTATGAATTGACGCGAGCGTGCCCGCGAGCATCTCATCAGAACGAAAGAGGTGATGTAGATAACTCTTGGTAAACTGATGCGTATACCATGTGTCATCATCAGAAATAGGAGACATATCTTCTCGATACTTAGCGTTAGTAACATTGATACGTCCATCA
>CAZCQX010000100.1:0-2672 GCA_964500955.1 uncultured Candidatus Saccharibacteria bacterium
CCTCTACGGAAAGGACGGGATGCAACTTTTTGACAAGATGTGTTTCTTTGGGGCGCTTGTGAGCCTAGGTCTGTGGTTCTTCTTTCAGACACATCCATCGATAGCTCTTTTATCGAGTCTATCGGTTGAATTTGTTGCCATGGTTCCCATACTGAAGAAGGCATATCTAAATCCGCTAGAGGAAGACCTGACAGCATGGTTGCTCTCTTTTGTTGCAACCGTTATAAATCTGTATGCGATAGAGACGTGGAGTCTTTTCGTTGCGATCCTTCCGATCTATGAATTCTTGATTATTGGAACAATTATTCTCCTTCTCTCTAGGAGAATGAGAAACAAGCTCCATTTGAAAGATATCTCATTCTCTTTGAGATTGATCCAATTGATAAGATTTCGAGTATAACTTCTTATGGCAAGAGAGAAAACGGAAGAAGGAGAGAAAGAAGTATCGGTTGATATAATGAGTAGTGATCGGAAGGAAACCTCCGATGAGGTGTCAGTTGTTGATGTGCTCAAACGTACTTATACGCCTCTTAAAGAGGCAAAAGAGGAGATCTGGCGACGATGGAATAACGAAGCACTCAAGAAAAAGGTTAGGGAATTCCTTGGTGGAGATATACCTGAACCATTGAGAGATGCCCCAAAAATAGTTCTGGCTAGGCATGCTATCAGTCCTAATGGGGATCTCCTAGAATTTTTGAAAGTAGCCAGATATACTTCACTTGGTCCTGCATTTTTTGAACCAGGAAATGACAAGTTTGTTTCTAGCAACCCAGACAAGTATTTTCTTGGAAAGATGAAATTTTATTATGATATTGGAAAGAGTGGTCTGGGAAAATTTTATTCGCTGAAGGTGGTAGACTTCGATAAGTATGATGGGAAGTCAGCTTCATCCATACAAACGGTATGGGGAGAATCCTTTCTCAATTTTCATCACAGAATTCTTGATAGTTCGGTACCAGGGAAACTTTCTTCTAAGATATATAATATTTCTCCGTGGATTGGAAGAAACGGCGGATCAGCTGTGGAGTTCTACCCAAAGTATCTTGCTCTCTTTCTCTGTTATGGAGTTTTAGCTGAAATATTTTTTTCTTCTAAAGAAGGAAAATTCATTAATGATGTATTGATTCCAAGTTTGGAAGTAGTAGAAAGTACATTTGGAATGAAACCGCTTATCGTTAGGATTTTCTCAGAAAAAGTTTTTCCTGAAGACCAAAATGATGAGGATTTACACTGGATGTGTTATCCTGCATCTGTGGCAAAGCTTCTTCCGCTACAGCATGAGCATATAAGTTCCCACAGATCTTTTTATCCTCCAACTAAATAATGGACGAGGACATATGTTGGCCTTGACAATGTTTTGGCAAGTGAAATAAAAAAATTCTTATGGATTTTGATTTAATTACAAATAACGAGGTTTGTTCTACCTTGGCAAAGGATCTTCCTCTTGGTCTTATCTACTATTCACATATTCCAACTGCAATTATTTCCATTTTTGTAAGCTTTTTCGTTTTTTTAAAAAGTGGAAAATCATTGAATGGGAAACTATTGCTTGCGATAGCGACTACTTTTGCTTTGTGGTCATCTCTCGATCTTGTACTTTGGACAAGCTATGATACGAGACTTACCATGTCTGCATGGGCACCTCTCGGGATTTTATACATGCTTATTTTTTCTCTGAGTTTATATTTCTCTTATTCTTTCTTTGATGGATCAGATATTTCTTTTTTGAAGAAACTTGCTATTTTCTTTCCTATTGTTCCTGTTATTCTGCTTACTCCCACGAGGTTCAATTTAAGCGGATTTAATAATGGAAGCTGTGAAGCAATTGAAGGATTCTGGTTTACGAGTTACTATCACATTTTTGGTTTTTTTGTATTACTCTGGGTGGCGATATTGAGCTTTCTGCGATATGGAAGGGCATCTTCGCAGGCAGATAAGCATGAGGTACTGCTTTTTGCTTTTGGTATGGAGTTTTTTCTCTTCTCTCTTTTTACAACGGGATATCTATCAAGCTTTTTTGATAACTTTCTTATTGAGCCATATGGTCTTTTCGGAATGGTTATTTTTCTTGGATTTCTGGCGTATCTTATCGTCCGATATCAAGCATTTAACATAAAAGTGATTGCGACGCAGGCGCTGGTTGTTACGCTTGCCGTTCTCATCGGTTCGCAACTCTTTTTTATCAAGTCTCAGGTCAACTTCGTCTTGACGTCGTTGACATTTCTTCTCTCCATTACCTTCGGTAGTATGCTCATCCGGTCGGTGCAGGGTGAGATTCGGCGGAAGGAGGAACTGCAGACGGTTACGAACAAATTGGCGGCGGCGAATGTGGAACTGAAGCGACTCGATCAGTCGAAGACGGAGTTCATTTCCATCGCGTCGCATCAGCTACGGACGCCATTGACGGCAATCAAGGGGTTCGTGTCCCTGTTGCTCGAAGGTTCCTATGGCCCGGTGACGCCGCAGGTCGCGGACGTGTTGAACAAGGTCTATACGGCAAACGATCGGATCGTGCACCTGGTGGAAGATTTGCTGAATATCTCGCGCATGGAATCCGGCCGGCTCAAATACGACTGCACAGAGGTGAACATCCCTGAATTTCTGAACGAGCTTCGTGACACGTTTGCGTTGTCCGCTAAGAAGAAAGGACTCGAGCTGGTGTTCGAACCGCA
>CAZCQX010000101.1:0-2647 GCA_964500955.1 uncultured Candidatus Saccharibacteria bacterium
ATTTCCCCCACAGTATAAACACAACCGCTGCCTTTTTATCAGAAAGTGACTTAAGTACCTCATCGGTAAACTCTTCCCACCCTTTCTTCTGATGAGACGCTGCATATGTGCTCTCACTGATAAAATAGCATTGAGAAGCAAAACCCCTTGTACTGCCCACGAAGTAAGGTCACCTGATGTGTGCTCTTTTTCTATACACATATCGTCTTCAATTTCTTTATAGATATTCTTAAGTGACGGAGGAAGTGGTGTACCTTGTGGCACCGAAAAAGAAAGACCTGTTGCTTGTCCATCACCATGGTACGGATCCTGCCCAAGTAGCACCACCTTCACTTGAGAAAAAGGAGTAAGATCAAAAGCCTTGAAAAGATTTTTTGGTTCTGGAAACACTTTTGTTGTGTGATACTCTTCTCGTACAAATGCCCGCAACTTCTTAAAAGAGTCACTTTCAAAATACCCATTAAGTGCTTCTTTCCACTCATCCTGTATAACGATATCCTTCATAGAAACCACTATAGCACAAGCGTGTTACCAGCAACTGACCCTGTACCCCAACAGAGCTGTAACGAATACCCGCCAGACGGACGGTTAATATTGAGAAGATCTCCCGTAATGGAAAGATTCTTCACCTTAAGGGAACGCATAGTCTTCATATCCACCTCATCAAGTGGCACTCCGCCATCTGCAACGACAGCACGATCAAACCCCATAAGGCCTTCTATGGTAATACGCATACTCTTACACATAGCAACAATAGCGCTACGCTCTTCCTTGGTCACTGAATGTACCTTCTTAGACATATCAACCGACGAAGAAAGCGCCACAAGAAGTCCTCGGGAAGTCTCTCCACCAAATAACTCTCTAAGAACATTCTTCACATCTCTATTTTTGTGTGTATCGAAAAGGTGAAGCAGGTTCTGTCCAAGCTCTTTGTGGTCAAGTGAAGGGAAAAGGTCTATGTGCGCTGTCACTGTTCCTGCAGGTAAAATAACGCCAACCTTAGATGCAACGTTAAGAATGGTTGGACCAGAAATACCAAAATGAGTACATAATACATTACCTTTACAACTAAACTGTTTCTTATCATCCACAAAAAAAGTAACCTTCACATCTTGCAATACGCTTCCAGCGATAACCTTCACCCAATCATCTACAACCGCAAGAGGGACAATCGACGGAGTTGCAGGGATTACGGTATGTCCGAGTTTTGCGAGCCACCCAAACCCGTCTCCGGTTGATCCTGTTTCTTTGTGTGATACCCCTCCTGTTGCAAAAATATAATGCTTTGCTGTATACACACCGAACTCTGTGCGAATACCTGTGATACTTCCATCCTCATGAAGCACCTCTTTCACAGGTTCACCATTTCTCACAGTAACACGGGTCTCTTTTAGTCCTTGTTCGAACACTCGCACTACATCATTCGCATTGTAACTCTTAGGGAACGCGCGCTTATGTTCTTCCACCACGAGTGTCACTCCTCGTGATTCAAAAAAGGTAAAAGTATCTTTCACACCGAACTGAGCGAAAAGCGAATAAAGGTACGGTTCAGCCTTCCCGTACTTTTTTAGAAGCGTACGTGTGTCATACTCGGCATTGGTAATATTACACCTACCTCCACCAGAGATACGCACCTTTTCTCCAAGGCGGGTATTCTTTTCTAGAATAAGCACCTTATACCCACGAAGTGCCAAGCAATACGCAGACATCATACCAGACGCCCCGCCACCCACCACCACCACATCATATGACGCATGAGTATTATTCATAACTATACTCAATTCTATCACTAACAAGAGTACTTACATAGGAAACGTATACCTATGGCGGAGAAGCCATTCTTTTCTCTCTTCATATTCAGGAAGTATCCCTCCTACACAGTTCCAGAACTTCTTACTATGATTCTTTTCTTGTGTATGCGCGAGCTCGTGGACCATAACATACTCTATAATCTCCTTAGGTAAAAATAGTAGTCTCCAAGAGCAGTTGATGTTGTTGGTGTAGCTACACGATGCCCACCTGGTACGTGCACTTGTCACGGAACAGCTACGATAGGTATACCCAGTCTTTTTGCTGTAATAGTCAAGATAGTCAGTGCACAACTTTTTAACCACATCTTTATACCAATGCAGTAGATGTGTTGCCATATCGTCTTTATATATATAGGGAATATGTATCACACCATCTTCATCTGAAAGAAAAATAGAGGACGATGAGGAAAAAGCAACTGAGTACTCTTTCCCAAAGATAGGAATGGTCGACCCTTCCATGACTGATTCGAAAGAGAAAACCTTTACTTTCTTATGCGAAAGTTTCTCCAACGATTTCTGTATCCATGAAGCTTTTTTCTCTAGCACGAGACGAATATATTCTTCGCTTACTCGATGTGGGGCACGTATGACCACTTCACCAGCATGACTAATGCTAATACCTATCGTTTTTCTTTTTGATCTTACAACAGAATAGTTATTCATTTTGGAGTATTTCCATATACTATAGCAATAAAAATAGTCTACGCATAAAATGGTATACTTATGTATCAGTGTACTACTGAAATAAGGAGATGTGGCTGAGAGGTTGAAGGCACCTGACTCGAAATCAGGCAACGGAGTAATCCGTTCGAGGGTTCAAATCCCTCCGTCTCCGC
>CAZCQX010000102.1:0-2609 GCA_964500955.1 uncultured Candidatus Saccharibacteria bacterium
ACGAGGAATCGGAAAAGTTGGGTTACTTAAAATTCTCGAAGGAAAAAGTGAGCTCCTCACAAAATCGCAAAAACAAAGCTTTGATTCTTTTGTGAGGCTTCTTGATGAAATAAAAGAAAAAGCAGAATATGACACAGTGAGCAACCTTATAAAATACACAATCGAAAGATCAGGTATAGAAAATGCACTTCGTGAGGGTGGGGAAGAAGATTTGGAGAGACTTGAAAACGTAAGAGAGCTTGTTAGCATCGCTTCGTCATTTGATAACGTTGCAAAAGAAGAAGCTCTTCTTCGGTTTCTTGACCATACAGCACTCGCATCTGACCAAGATGAAATAAAAGAGAACACAAAAAAAATCCGCCTTATGACAATCCACGGTGCCAAAGGTCTAGAGTTTGATTATGTATTTATTACTGGCCTTGAAAAAAACCTTTTTCCTCACAAAAGGCTTGATGAAGAAGTGGTCACCACAGACGAGGAAGAAGAGGAAAGACGACTTTTCTATGTGGCGCTCACAAGGGCAAGAAAGAAAATTTACCTTACTCACACAATGACCCGAAAGATTTTTGGATCAACAGAATATAACGGACCTTCTGAGTTTCTTCGAGATATTGATAATGGGTTTCTCACGTCAGATGGAGATTCTGGGAGAGAAAAAATAATTTATTTAGACTAAAAATGCAAGCAAAAAAATCTCTTGGCCAAAACTTTCTTTCATCAAAAGCAATCGTTTCTCGCATTGCAGGATATGGCGACGTAAAGAAAGGTGAACTAGTAATAGAAATCGGACCAGGAAAAGGAATTCTTACCGCAGCACTTCTAGAGAAAGAAGCCGACGTAACAGTAATCGAAAAAGATGACAGACTTATTCCTCTTCTTACAGAAAAGTTTAAAGAATTTCCTCAGTTTAATATAATCCATGCCGATGTTCTTGAAACTGAGATTGAAAAAATTGTTGGAGAGAGAAAATACAAAGTTATAGCAAATATACCATACTATATAACAGGAGAAATTTTGCGAAGGTTTCTGGAAGCAAAACACAAACCTGAAACAATGGTTATTTTAGTACAAAAAGAAGTTGCGGAGAGAATCGCTACAAGGGACGGGAAGGAAAGTATTTTGTCTCTTTCAGTTAAAGCGTTTGGCGAACCAAAGGTGTGTGAAAAAGTAAAAAAAGAAATGTTTTCTCCCGTGCCAAAAGTAGACTCTTCAGTACTAAAAATCGACAATATTTCTGGAAGTAATTTTAAAGATAAAACAGAAAGAGAGAAGTTTTTTACGCTTGTAAAAGCAGGCTTTCTCCACAAAAGAAAAGTGCTCGTAAAAAATCTCTCTGACGCAGGTTTTGAAAGAGAAAAAATTTTAGAGACTCTCCACTCTTTTGGTAAAAATGAAAAAGCGAGAGCTGAAGAGCTCCCACTTTCTTTCTGGCTAAAGCTTTTAGAGAAGATTTAATTACTTGGATGTTCCAATTCCTCTTGGAGAATCAATAATACTATCTGCGGTTGCAATTGTGACACAGACTTCATACACTTCAACTTCACAGTCCATACTTAAGTTATAGAAACCACCAATAGTATATGCTCCTGGGGTTAAATTATAATACTCTTGAAGCGTTGATATACCTGGTAAATACATGGTTTTTATAGTATTACCTGTAGTATAATCCTCGATTTCAAGATAAGTACCTCCAGAACATGTACAAAAAAGCGTCGATGAAATCTTTCCTCCAAAAAAATCAATATTACCGACCCCAACACTTACTCCACCTCCTCCTACACTTACACCTCCTACTCCAGGAACACTCACACCCGCACTCGGAATCGAAGGTGTACTAAGTTGCGCACAAACACTTGATGAAAAAAAGGATAATGTAATAAAGAAGATTAAACTCCACCTAATTGGTTTTTTTATTATCATAAATTACAACTCCATATTAACAATAAACTGGTTAGACACACCCCCTCCTGACCCAACCGAAAGAGGGAAAGATATTTTCCCCTTAGCGTCTTCCCAGTGTATAGACTCTGATTGAGGAAGATCCTGAAGAGAAAAAATAATCACACCTTGGTTCGATTTTACCTCTAGTTCTGATCCAAATGGGGTATAAACAGCGTTATTTTTATCACTGAAGTTGTCCCCCTCTATATGAAGATCAGCTGTTTTACCCTTTCCTGTGACAGTTACTTTATTTATTTTTGGAGGAATACTTGTAGCACTGCCAACAGAAATATTTCTATCACTCATTTTAACTGATTCACCTTTAGAATTTTTTATATGAACTGAGTAGACTCCCTCTTCAAGACTTGGGACAGTAACTTCGAGGGTATAAGGGGGTATGAATTTACTTGTCGCATCTTTTGTCCCAACAGTAATAGTATTTTTTTCTTCAAAACCAATGCCAAAAATATAGAAACTGCATTATTTTTCGCAGAACCGGGAGCAAATAGAATATTTACTATTGGCAATAATTCAATATGTGTTGTGGAGAGGTTTCCTTACGCGCCAATGAATAGTAACTGTAAAGAAAACAAATAAGTGAAATTATAGATGTGATTACTAAGGCGATTAGATAGTGGAAGAACTACAAGAACTCGGAAAACGAGTAA
>CAZCQX010000103.1:0-2564 GCA_964500955.1 uncultured Candidatus Saccharibacteria bacterium
AGTGGAGGATGCGCAATAACACAAGATTCAAGTGTACAGTGTGTGATGTAGAGAAACTACAAGAAACCCCGCGAAGCCGAAGGCTTCGCGGGGTCCTGTCTTTGTGTTCGAGCATACTGTTTTGCTAAAAACTAAAAGCTAAAAACTAAAAGCTAAAAGCTAAAAGCTGTTCCCCGACTTATCCCCACCGCTACCCACCCACTATTCGGAAAAGAGGGGTATACTTACTTGTATATATTATGAAAAAATTATTACTTACCTTATTATCAGCATTATCAATTTCAGTGGTGTCTAGTTTATCGTTGTTTGCGGAATCTATATCTCTACAGCCAGTTGTTTCTGCAACCTGTTCCCAGCAATCAAACGGAAAGTATAGTATTACTCTCAGGTGGAATATTGTAGCAGGTGCCATTAACTACCCAGTGCGCATCGCAGGGCCAAGTGCCGCAGGTAATGCTCCTCGCACAATGACGAACCCAGGCACAACGCTCGGTATTTCTAGTATAGCGGGAGACGGCGCAACAGGAGATTCTGCTCCGACGGGTACGGTCTATACTTTTACGGATATTCCAACAGCAGGAACCTACACCTACTGGGGTCATTCTTGGAATCCAGCAACAGGATTTAGTGCTACCACCAATAGGACCGTAAGTTGTCCACCTGTTTCTCCTGTTGCTCCAGCGTCGTACTCGATGTGGATTGGCGAAAGTTCTACACCTTCAAGAACGTCATCATCCATATATAGAGACCAGGCACTTGCTCAGTGTGAAGTGCAGAAAAGTAATGACCCTTCACAATCTGTACGTTGTGTTTGGAACGGTGAAGAAATTTTCAACTACTACTCCACTGAACCAAAATTTTCTGCTACCTGTTCCAAGTCGTCAAACGGGAAGTATAGTATTACTGTGAAATGGAACACTATCACCGGTGCAGTCAATTACCCAGTAAGGATTAAGAGCCCAAGTGGTGCGGTTACCAGTATTGGCGCTGGTGCAACAGGGGACTTAGCTCCAACAGGTACAGCATACACTTTCACCGATCTCCCACTGGCAGGAACCTACACCTACTGGGGTCATTCTTGGAATCCAACAGCAGGCTTAAGTACCGCTACCGACAGAACAGTTTCTTGCTCAAGTGTGACAGTTGAAAAGATTGCTGATATCGACATTGAACGTGGGTGGTACTTTGGTTCAGCTGCAGGCAAAAAAGAAGGAACCCCATCTGATTGGACACTTAAAGATTTTCCTGAAGGATCAAAGTGGGTTGCCCCAGCGGGAGAGTGTGGTGACTATCTAAAGAAAAGACTTCCTTATTTTGGTTGTACATATACGGCTAAGCATGAGTGTCCAGATGGGTCAATCGTGAGCGTTCCTTCCCATCTTAAGGTGCTGAAGGGTGGGTGGAAAAATAACACATATAATAGAACCTTTGCTAACGCATATTGCCCAACACCACAAGCGACAAAAAAAGCTGTCTTTGTTGATGTAGAGAGAGGTGAGTTCGATAATCCTTTCCCTGAGAAAGACTTTTTTGCAGGGGTGCAAGAATATTTTGGTGAGATTTTTCAAGGTCCTGCGGTAGCAAATAAAGTCCTTGTCTTGCGTAATAGAAATTTTGATCAATACAGAATGTGGTGGCATTTTACCGGCTCATCTCTTCCGTCTGCGTTGCGTGTGGCAAACTTTGATATGCCTAGTACATCTGGCGCTGTTAGTGATGTAGGTGTTCCTGCGCTATCCCCAGAACTCATCCCAGAAGAAGCTGTTCCTGGTTACAATGATGTGTCTAAGGTTTTTCCAACTCAAGCATTAAAAGATGCTTGGACAAGACGTCATGGTGCACCTCCTGTTGCAGAACTCTTAGCTCTTAAGCAGTATGGATACTCAGTTGACCCAGAAGATTATTATTATGCAGAATCTCCTTGTAAATTACCTAGCGCTGTAAAACCAGCAGAACCGAGATATACTCCACCTTGTCGAGCAAATAAAGAAGAAGCAGCGGCGGGTAAGAAAATCATGGAGGAAAAAGGAGATCTAGGACTAACCTTCTCAGAGTATTCAGGATATTATTATAATTTTTCAAAGCCCACGACTATTTCTGTGACAGGGAAAAATGGATTTGTGGAAATTGTTGATAGTAGCAAACTAGATAATACAGCTCTTCAGCTTACCGTAGATTATAAACCGACACCTGACGGCAAATCAGCATCTGGAGCTACTTTGGTCGGAAAAGAACAAGGTAATGTCTACATTGTTGATTTACCCCCATTTGGAGGTGGCAATCATGGGTCGGAGGGTACTGCATACGGTGACAAGCAAGGGTTACACTGGGTCTCAGTAGCTCCTGTTATTCAAGGAGATTCCACTAAAATTACTCTAAACATCACAAACACTGTTGGTAATAAAGAACGTCAGTACGAAATGAAGAAATTCCTCTCTTCTTGTGATCTTTATAAAGAAGGTTCATCTCGAGAACTTGTGGCAACATATAAGTCAGCACCTTCCGTCTCAAATGTTTCAGCAACCGAGCCTGGTTTGGTATCTGCTGTATATGACATTGAAACC
>CAZCQX010000104.1:0-2561 GCA_964500955.1 uncultured Candidatus Saccharibacteria bacterium
CACCCTTAATATCTTCTGGAAGTTGTGCAAGATACTGATGTGCAACAGTAAGTGAGAGACGATACTTTCTGGCCTCTGACAAGATAGAAGCAATAGCAGGTGTCGTTACGTTCTGGAACTCATCAATATAAAGATAAAAATCTGGACGCTTAGAAATATCTGGCTGATCCACACGCGAAAGCGCCGCTTGAGAAAACTTACCGATCATGATAAGACCGAGTAAATTCGCATTGATATCTCCCAAGCGTCCTTTTGAAAGATTTACAAGGAAAATCTTCTTCTCGTCCATAATCTGTCTGAAGTTAAAGGCGCTCTTCTCTTGAGCGATAATCGGACGCATGATGTCGTTTGTCATGAAGATATCAAACTTACTATTCACATACGGCACCCAGTTTTGGAGCCCTTGTTCTCCTGTTGTCTTCTCAGCATTCGCCCAGAACTGGTTAATGAGAGGGTTCTTGCATTTAGAAAGCTTATAGTCACGATAGTCCTTATTCGAGAAGACTCGCGAAATATCAAGAAGAGTACACCCACTCTCTGGATGCTCCATCACAAGAAGCGTTGCGTTACGGAAAAAGGACTCAAACCCAGGCCCTCCAGTTGCTTTCATGTCGAACAATTTATCGAAAATACCAAGAAGCTCGTTGACGATGAAGGTTTTTGTTTCTGGCTTTTCTCTATCGTATTCAAGCATATTAAGCCCCATAGGGCGCGGAGTATACGCTGGATCGAAATAGATAACATCCTTCACTCGCTCAGGAGGAATATTAGCTAGAATCTCTACAATATCGCTACCGTGAGGATCAATGAAACAACACCCGTCACCATTTTTTATATCCTGAATAATAAGATTTCTGAGTAAAATAGTTTTACCTGTACCCGTCTGTCCTATTACGTACATGTGGCGTACTCGATCTTCTTTTGCAAAATGAATCAATGTCTCGTCTCCCCTAGAAACATTTTTACCAATCACAACACCTTCATGTAACAAGTCTTCTGGGGCTGGAGCTTGAGCATATGTAGCCCCTTTCACATTGGCGATGTCCTTGGTCTGCATTGGAAAATGAAACACCGATGCCATCTCTGAAAGGTTAAGCGGGTAACTCTCATCATCGTTCCAGAGGCGATAGGAGAAGCGGTGCAGGAGTGCACGTTGCTTCCTACCTTCTACTTCTTCCCATTTGATAGCATTACCATGCACTTCAGAGAACTGCGCGAACGCCGACTCGAGATCGGCTCGCATCATCTGCGCACGCCCTAAAGATGTAGCTGACGCAATGATACGAATATTAGTTTCCGAAATAGTCTTTGAGAGTTTCTCTTGGACAAGCTTGGTTGCGACTTCATCAACATGTGCCACCTTCTTTTCTTTTTCTTTTAGTTTCTGTTCTTCCGTTTTTTCTTTTGCGAACATCTCACCGATGATGTGGAACGTTTCCTTAAGCATATCCTGCTTATCCACCGCACGCTTGAAGGTTTCCCCTTTGCGAAGGTCTTCAAGCATCTCACCGAAACGCTTCGCGAACACGTCCCCAGAAGGTCGTATAAGTATCTGAAGAGCTAAGCCCTCATCTTCTTTTGCAATCTTGGTAAAAGAAGACAAGATGATCGCCATCGGGTCACCTTCTATGTCTTTGTATGTCTTCACAGGGAGTGCTGGGTGAGTGCTATGTGTTGCATACGAACACGCAGTGATAGCGTGTTGATTGAAAATATTGTAATCATCTTTTCTTTCTGCTACTTTTGCAGTAGGAAAAACACCGAGTACTACCTTTTCAAAAAGAGGCGCATAGTCCATATGTACCGCACAATAAAACACAGCAGTCTTCTGGCCGTTCGCAACGGAAAGCTCAAGCGAATAGTAGTTCTTCTCTTTATTCATCACATCACTTGCAAGTGCCTGCATCGATGCATACCATTGCTCCATAAGGGCCATCATTTCTTTTGCTTGTTTCAACTGCCCTTCAACACCCTCTGGAAGAACAATCTCAAAGAGTCTCATGTGGAGCGCTTTCCATTCTTCCTTTCCAATATCATTCTTAACCTCGTGACCAGAAATGAGATACTGTACAAGGAAACGCTCAAAATCATCCTCAACAGCCGGGTCATTAAGCTCTTCTGCCATATGAAGCGCATTCTTGATGCCTTTATCTGCCATCACCTGCGCAAGCATAGTCACTTGCTCATCTGTTTCTCTTGGGGTGAGCCATTCTAGGAGGCGGTGTTTTTCTCCTGCGGTTATCTGGTTGGACGGATGCACAACACGCTCAAGTGGCTCTGCCTTGTAATCACGCACCACTTCATACGCATGATCCTTTTCAGTAAAACGATCCTCATACCCTTTCGAGCGTTCTTTCTTGTCCATAATGAGACGCCTGAGTGACGAAACCTCATCTTCTAGATTCTGGTACTGTTGATGCATATACTTCTAGTGTATACCACATATGACGTACTCTATAGTGGATTACAAAAAAAAACGAGCAGATGTGCCCGTTTTTTTGTAAAAAAGTAGCTTATGCTGTCTTTGGTTGTTCTTCTACTGTTACCGCATCAGAAGTGGG
>CAZCQX010000105.1:0-2526 GCA_964500955.1 uncultured Candidatus Saccharibacteria bacterium
GTTATCTTTTTTAAAGATAAAACAGACGGGGCGACTCCTTCTCTCTTGGGCGTGGGGAACGGTATATACGATCAAAATCTCGCACTTGAGTCGTACGAGAATTTTCGTTTTTCTAGAGGAAATAGAATAAAAAAGCTATGTGTTTCCCTAAGCACCTCAACTCCTCTATGTAATGATGACAATACCCCAGCGGTTAAAAATCTAACCATCTCTTTCGATCGACCGTCAACTGAAGCTAATATTTATATCAATAACGCAACAGAGACGAAGTATGTAACAGGCTGTATAGAAGTTAATGGAATAAAAGCTCCAGAGGAGGGGTATGTGCGGTCTATTTTCGTATACAAGTCAGGTATGATGGAGAAAAAAGTGGGACCATGCATGTAATATTTTATGAATACTAAACATTTTATTTTTAAAAAAGTAAGAAAAGGTCTCACTTTGGTGGAAATTCTTGTCGTTCTTGGACTTTTTTCAGGTATTGTTACCCTTGCGCTTGGTGTACTATTCAATGTGCAGGTTATTAATGCACGACTTCAGAAGACACAGACCATTTTGGATAACGCGAATCTCTCTCTTCTTGCGATGACTCGTGAGATTCGTTACGGGGCAGCCTTTTATTGCACCAACACCGCAACATCAACAGGGCCACTAGTCAGAAGAGACTGTTCTCAGGCGACTGGTTCTGGAACGTTTCTCTATTTTAGGCCGTCTGATGCGAAACGAGATAATGATAGGGTTGGGTATTTTGTTTCTGGAGGTATTTTGTATAAAGTAGAGCTTCCTGAAGTGGGTGCTTCATCAACCTATCAAATGACCTCATCTGAAGTGTCTATCGATTCTATGAAATTTTATGTAGACGGAGCTCTTTCTGGTGGTAGTCCTTCTAAAAATGAAGGAGGTGTGGCGGTTGATTACGAACAACCACTTATCTCTATTTTTATAACAGGAAAAGCAAAAGCTCTCACCACGAAGGAGGTGCCTGTTTCGTTTAGATTACAAACCCAAGTGTCTCCTAGAATGCTCGACAACTAATTTTTTCTATGAAGTATTTTTTTTGCAACACTCATTCGGCAAAGGGTCTCACTCTTCTTGAGACACTCGTCTCTATTTCAATCATCACGTTTGTGGTACTTGGACCACTTAGTTTTTTCGTCAACTCTTCTTCGTACGCGAAGTACACGAGAGAAAATATGATCGCCGTCAACCTTGCAGAGGAGGGGGTAGAGCTTCTACAGAATCACTACGACTCACTTCTTGTGCTTTGTCTCAAGAATCCAAGCGACCCCACATGTACACCTACCACCCGGGAGTCTGACAATTCTCTCACGTCTTTTCATATAGCATGGAGAGTGTTCAAGGATAGACTTCACGCCAAAGATGGAAAACCGAGTTGTTTCGACACCGAGAACGGTTCCGGATGTTCTTTTGATTTTTATGATATGACTCACAGTATAGAAGAAGTTCCGGTCAGATATAGAGGCGACGTAGAAGATTGCTCTTACTTAAAAGGTGTCGCCTCTACTACCTTTGCTTTTATGTATGTGTGTAAAGGAAAGACTGTTTCGGGAACCCTTGATACAAGTGTTGCGTATAAGCGGGTGGTGACACTTACACATCATCCTTCACCTTATTTTACTTCAGTTGACGGTGTTACGTACGATTACGATGACGATATTTTCATTGTTTCTAGAGTGACGTACAAAGCGACTAATGGACGTACGAACGCTGTCGAGGTTCGTCGCTTTATTCATCCTAGAATCTAATCATATATGAATATTCTTCGTCATCTTCATTATCGTCATCTTAGATCACCGAGCGCTAAGGGGTTCATTCTTCCTTTTACGATGCTTATCGCAACTCTTGTACTTATCGTGATGCTCACAGGGGCGAATATTCTCACCAAGCAGTTGTTCTTTTCTAAAATATATAAACAAAGTCAAGCAGCGTACTATGCAGCTGACGACGCCATCAACTGCGCACTTGTTATCGATGAAACCTACAATCAGATATTTCCAGGATTCAATGGACAGGATGATGATAGGGATATATATATGACAGGAGTACTCTCAGATACCAATAACATAAGAACCGCAAGAGGAATACCTGCCATACCTTCCCTTGACGATATTACTTGTGCCCAGGTTCATATTTTCAAAAATGAAGAATCGAACTTTACCATATCTCCAACTCCGTACACTCATACAGAAAATGGTGTAGATGAGTACGGGGTTACTTCTACTTTTGATATGAGAATACCTCTTGCAAGTGGATCCTTTAGGTGTGCGAAAGTAACTGTGAACAAAACGCCAAACTTTAGACAGATAATAGCACAAGGATATGCCACCTGTGGAAGCTCTATTGATACTGTAGAACGTGCCGTTGTGAACACTACGATAGTCAACTAATCCTTATTAAATAAAGGGTTTTGTGGTATACTAGACATATAGACGGCTATGGAAAAAGAACGAGTTTTAGCAAGAATACAAGAACTTAGAAAAACACTTGAAGAACACCGGGTCTTAT
>CAZCQX010000106.1:0-2464 GCA_964500955.1 uncultured Candidatus Saccharibacteria bacterium
ATTATTTCAGGAATAATAAAAGTATACATAAAATAGAAATGTTAATTTTGTTAAATAACATCGCCCCTTCCAACAACGATACTTTCAGTATATCAGTTCCGACCCTTTATATTATTCTCAATAGGGTATGCAAATGTTGTAACTAAAAATCCCCTATTTCAAAAGAAGATTTTTAGTATTTATTCATTGGTGTTGCTATTGTAGATGGGATTAGAACCGAGATTGCAAAAACTAATGAGTTGATTGTATTAAAAGCGTAATCAAATCCTTCATCTCATACCCACAGACTTTTGCTTGCTGTGGTATAAATGATGTCTTCGTCATTCCTGGAACAGTATTTATTTCTAACACATAAATATCTTCATCTTTTACGATGATATCTGTTCGCGAAATAGATTTGCACCCAAGGATTTTATGACAAGACACTGCTACATCTTGTAGCCTTTTCATTACTGCATTATCAACCTCTGCTGGAGTAATTTCTTTACATCCACCTGTTGTATATTTTGCCTCATAATCAAAAAGTTCTCCTTTTGTTAAAACAACTTCTGTTGCGATAAGCGGAATAACTTCACCGTCTTTCTCAATTACACCACAGGTGAACTCCCTTCCTTCCACAAATTCTTGTACAAGCATTTCTGTGTGATTTTTTAAAACACTATCAACATGATTATCAAAATCATTTTTATTTTCAAACTTATACAAATCCACAGAAGACCCTTCATTTACAGGTTTTACAATAATTGGAAAATTAAACTCAATACCCGTGTCTTCTTTTGTAACAATCTTACTTCTAGGGATTTTTATTCCATGTTCTTCCAAAATTTTATTTGTTTTATTTTTATCAATAGTAAGAGTAGAAACCTTCGATGAAGAACCTATGAATTTAATTCCGGCCCGTTCTAAACTTCCTTGCAATTCTCCGTCTTCACCGTATGTGCCATGAATAACTGGAAAAACAATTTCAACTCCCCTCTTTTTTATTTCTTCTATCCCATTACCTTCATCAAACACCTCACCATCTATTTGATATTTTTTATCTTTGGTAACCAAAACTTCTAACACGTCAAACGTATTTCTATCAATAGATTCTAAAATATTTTGAGCTGAGGAAAGAGACACCTCGTGTTCTTTTCCTGGACCACCGAAGATGAGAGCGATGTTAATCATTGTGTATGTAAGTGTAACACCCGCGACTTGCTACACATCCACTACAACACAACACACATCACAAAACACCGACTTTTGTAGAGGTCGGCGTTTTGTGATGTGTGTTGATGTTGCTTATCCAACCCTCACCTCATCCTCCGGTCGTTTCTATTTTAGAAACCACTCGGTTCTTGTGCACTATCTAGACAACATTAGAAATCAGCTAAGTAGAAAATAAACCACCCTGTACTCTTGTTTACACTATATCTGTGTATCAAGATCAACAATATCGTCTCTTACTTTTGTATACGTTTCTTCTTTTGTGCACTGCTTGGTCGTGTCTACGGTTTTTTTATAGACACCTATTTTAATTTGCTTTCCAGTGATACTTTCAATGTCTGGTATATATACAAAATCGTAGTTACCTTCAACACATTTAGCAATTAAACTCTCGTTGTCATTTTTTGTTGAATAAACGAGAATCTCTTTTCCTGTTTCTAAATTAAGAGCATATAACTTCTCTAAATCAAACTTACCATATTGAACAACGAGAGGAAGTGCCTCATTTTTAGCCTTTTCTGAAACTGGAGACCCGTCGTACCCAGGACAATAATTAAGCTCAGTATTAAAGTACTCGCTTTTCAGAGTGTCTAAATAGTTTAAGGATACACACTCTTGTCCTTCGGTTTCTTTATATAAAGCAAAGTAAGTTTTACTTTTATCTTTTGTGGTATAAACAATCTTAACACCATAATCGAAATCATTATTAATTGTAGCCACAGAGTCGTTTCTAATCATGGTTGTCTTACCCTCCCTTTGTTTTACCTGTCCGCCACGAACCTCAAAAAATTTAGTCACACCAGAAATTGACTTACCATCTTGTTCATCAACACTGCTTGTGCTAGCAACAACTGATGATGTTGCTATTTTCTGTTGTCTTGATACTTGAGTAGGAATAACCTGTTCTGTTATGATAGCGGAATGTCCAAACAGTCCTGAAAATAAAGCAATAATGCTTGCAAAAAAAGTAGCTAATGTGTTCATATAAAAAGTATAACACCCTCAGGTCCAATATACCTTGTCATTCCCGACAAGATACCAAACATAGTGTAACTACTTTTTTCGTTTAAAAGAAGATTTTTAGTTTTTATTGATGGAAGTTGCTTACCCCTCTCCTCCGGTCGTTTCTGTTTTAGAAACCACTCGGTTCTTGCGCCCTTCGTGAGCACACTCAGGACACTACAATTTTCAACCCAGACGACAAAATAGCAATCTTCTACAAGATTGCTATTTTGTCGTGAAAATTGTGTGCCGT
>CAZCQX010000107.1:0-2460 GCA_964500955.1 uncultured Candidatus Saccharibacteria bacterium
TGTATGGGGGGGTGGAAAGAGAGTGGCGTGGGGATAACTCAAAATACAATAGCGTGTAGAAAATATAGAATATAGAACCGAGAGTGTAGAAGTATGGCACGTCAGGGAAGTGCGCAGTACACAGCAAGCCTTTAGCTCTTAGCTATGAGCTACAAGCAGTACCCCGCGAAGCCGAAGTTCTCTTTGTTTCTTTATCCAAGTCCTAGAAATTCGTTCTTGGTGTGATATTTATGCCCAGAACGAGCATACCTATACATTGCCTGCGCCATACCAAGCGCAAGGGCTTCTGCGAGCAAATGCGACCCTCCGTAGCTCATGAATGGGAGCGGTATACCTGTGATAGGCATAATACCAATATTCATACCCACATTAATGATAACGTGTGTCAGGAACCATATGAGGACACCATAGGTGAACAGTGCTTCAAAGGGAGAGTCGGCAACATACGCATACCAAGCAAGTTTTATAAAAATAACCGCGAAGAATACAAGAAGGAGTAGCGCTCCTACGAACCCCCACTCTTCTGCGTACGCCGCGAAGATGAAGTCGGTCTTGTACTCAGGAAGGAAGTTGAGTCGCGACTGCGTCCCCTGACCAACACCTTTCCCAACCAACCCCCCAGACCCAACCGCTATAGTCGACTGGTACGCGTTATACCCAGACCCTCGTATATCTGCAAGCGGGTTAACGAAGTTTTTGATTCTGGCTTTTTGGTAAGGCTTAAACGCGAACTGCCACGCAAGCAAAAATGAGACAGTTCCAATAATAAACACAGTCACGATATGCTTAAACGAAATACCTGACGCAAGCAAAAGTCCGAACCATATTGCGAAGAGTACCATCGCTGTACCAAAGTCAGGCTGTAGCACCACAAGCGCAAAAGGGATAAATGCATATACACCAGACACAATAATATGCTTGATATTAGCTATCTCAATATGGCGCCTAGAAAAATATTTCGCCAAGATGATGATGAGACCGAGCTTCATAAGATCGCTCGGTTGAAATGCGAAGCCTCCTAACGTGAACCACGACTGTGCGCCTTTCGACACATGCCCAAGTATAAAAAGAAGCGTAAGCACAAAAAGAAGTACCGTATAGATACCCATCACCACACGAGTCTGCTTCAGGAACCGATAATCAAATGATGATGCAACAGCAAATGTAATAACAGCCAAAAAAATCCATACACCCTGTTTAATAAAATACGCATCCCCTCCACCGAACGAGCTCATGGTGAAGAGTCCTGCGAGACTTATCATCACCATCCCAAGAAGGATAGTAATGTCTATCTTTTTATACACTTGAAGAAAGAACCCTAGCATACCTATTCACGAACTTGAAATGGACTAAAGATAGGATAGACAAGTATACGCGTAGGAGCTTCCTCAAACGCCTTGTTCCAGGTGAAAGAAATCTGTCGTGACTCTTCTCTGGTTAAAAATGGCACAAGTGTGGTACCAACAGCGAACACATTATCTTTTGCGTCCAAAAGTAACACCCGCACCTCTAGATCTCTCACCTCAAACTGTTTGTTGTTCTTCACTTGTGCATACACCCTCGAGACAGTTCCTGCTTCATACACTCTGTTGGTGATACTCACTGTTGGGGTTGCCGGATTCTCTCTCACTTTATAATGAGCGGTATCATTAAGAGTCATACCCACCCTAAAAGGAGCTTCTGAGAGAGTCACGTTCTGTATAATGATAGGAAATTCTCCATCAAGGGGCGCGGTGGTCGTGCCATTAAACGTGTCGAGAATGTCACCTTTTTCTGAATACGCGGTGAAAGTATACCCAAGAGCTCTTGAGGCGTTGTTGATGTTTTTGTTACTCACGAGACCAACAATATCATAGGTGAACTCAGAAGATTTCACTGCAGTAGACCAAAGCACAGAAAGAGGATACACCTCCGCCGAACACCTAAGCGCGCACTCTCCTCCGCAATCAACACCTGTCTCGAATCCGTTTTGCTTCATGTCAACACAGGTAGGATCAGGAAATAATACTTTTCTAAAAGAAATAACAAGGAGGGTTGCTATCACAAACAATGTTGCGAAGGCGTAGATAAGTCTTCTTTTGGTGTCCCAATGCATATATGAGATATGATACCACAAAGGTCTCTTGTAACGAACTGAGGCGGGTGCACAGAGTACCACCACACAGAACATCTTCATGTTTGTGGCACAACAAAAAACACAACGTAACGTTGTGTTTTTGTTTTAAGTTCTTTGTTCTCCCGACAAGCTACTTTCCCGGAGTTAACCAGTATCATCGCCGTGATTGGGCTTAACTTCTCTGTTCGGAATGGGAAGAGGTGTGACCCCAAGACTGAATCAGGAGAACAAAAAACTTAAAAAGTTTTATGCTTCACGTAAGCATAACAACTGAATCTCACACATGAAAGGTTCATGTGGTGTGAGGAGAAGCTAAGAGTAGATACTATTACGCTCTCTTAGCA
>CAZCQX010000108.1:0-2459 GCA_964500955.1 uncultured Candidatus Saccharibacteria bacterium
GATTTTATTTATGGCATGTTATTGGCTTTCATCACCGCAGGAACAGTGGTACCCTTTCTTACAAAAGAAGATGCGCGTGGTCATCTTATAGAATCAGAAAAACGTTTTACTTCACTACTTTTTTTCTTTGGTGTAGTGATAACAGTGCTTGTACTTTTGGTTGGAGTCACTCTTCTATTCTATGCACATACTATCGTGCCTGGTTTTTCTGAAGAGCAGGTGAAAGAATTTATTTTCACCACAAGAATTCTTATGCTTCAGCCATTATTCTTGGGAGTTTCTTCACTCATCGCATGTTTCGCCCAATTAAAAAGAGAGTTTCTGTATTATGCTATTGCGCCTCTTGGGTATTCGATCGGTATTATTTTCGGTATTGTTTTTCTGTACAGCGGACACGGTGTACGAGGTCTTATCTATGGAGTGATTCTTGGGGCGGTGTGTTCCTTGCTTATTCAGTCTATCTCTCTTCGTAGACATAAGTTTTCTATTTCTCTTGCGAATGTGAATTTCGCCTATATACAGGAGCTTGTTATGTTCGCTTTCCCTCGCTCTATCACTAACGTTGTTTCGCAGGGAAGGGTTGTGTTCTTGACAGCGTTCGCAACAATGCTTGGTCCTGGAGTATTGTCTTCATTTCTTTTTGCGCAAAGGGTTACGGATGCTATGAGTCAGGTGATCTCTCAGAGTATTACCACCGCAAGTCTTCCGGTGCTCGCACGGGAGCACGAAGAACATAGGATTAAAGAACATGAACGCTTGGTGTATATCTACACACGTGTGCTATTTGGTGTAGCAGTAGTGCTCAGTCTCCTAGTGTTTCCTTTTAGAGATACTGTGGTTGCGATTTTGTACACCAACAGTAAGGAAGGGGAACTTATCTCACTCTTTCTTATCGGTTTCCTCATAGCTCTTCCTTTTTCTATGGCGTCATCGTATCTTTCTATTGGGTTTTATTCCATGAAGAATACAAGCAAAGTACTTCTCGGAAATGTTCTCGGAACTGTTTCTTCGGTCGTTTCTTGCTATCTATTGAGAGAAAAAGGGGTTACTGCGCTTATGTTCGCGGTGATTATCTACTATGGTGTGTCATCAGTGAGTTATATGATTTTGTATAAAATGAGTCATTTTGGACGAGATGTCAATAATTAGCTTTGTGAAATTTATGAAAATAGTTTAGTATACAGTGACTATATGAATATTAGAAACTTCTCAATCATCGCCCATATTGATCATGGGAAATCAACACTCGCAGACAGACTTCTCGAATCCACTCATACTGTAGAAGATAGAAAGATGCGTGACCAAGTACTCGACAGTATGGAGCTTGAACGTGAGCGAGGTATTACGATTAAGATGACACCGGTACGCATGCGCTTCGTGTCAAAAGATGGAGGAGAGTATATTCTCAATCTTATCGACACACCAGGGCATATCGATTTTTCGTATGAGGTATCTCGATCGTTACGCGCGGTGGAAGGCGCACTTCTTCTTGTGGATGCAACACAAGGAGTGCAAGCGCAGACTCTTACCACACTTGAGATGGCGCAGTCTGCGGGTATTAAGATTATTCCTGTGGTCAACAAGATAGATAGTCCGCTAGCGCATCCAGACGGTGTGAAGGATGAGATAGTGAAGCTTCTTGGGTGCAAGAAGGAAGATATTTTAGCAGTGTCAGGGAAGACAGGAGAAGGGGTTCCGGAGCTTCTGGAAGCTATCATAGAGCGTGTACCCCAGCCAGTGTCTGAATATCAAGAAACTAAACAGGCGAGAGCTCTTATTTTTGATTTCGAATATTCTAACCACCAAGGTGTTATCTTGTATGTGCGTATACTTGACGGAGAAGTAAAAGCCGGAGAGGATCTACTTTTTTTACAAGCGAAGCATCGTTTTATCATTCGTGAAGTGGGTACATTTTCTCCTGAAAAAAGGGAAGTAAAACATCTTTCGAAAGGTGAAATTGGGTATATCGTTACCGGTATCAAGGAGCCGGGTATTGCTCGCGTTGGTGACACTGTTACCACGTTTTCAAAACCTCTTCCCGCGTTTCCTGGATACCATGAGCCTGTACCTCTTGTGTTCGCATCTCTTTATCCTGAGACTCAAGATGAGTTCGACGATCTTCGTAGTTCTCTTTCTAAACTTAAACTTTCAGATTCGTCTCTTACGTTTGAAGAAGAATCCTCCGGTGCGCTTGGGCGTGGTTTCCGTTGTGGGTTCCTTGGGATGCTTCACTTGGAGATTGTGACGGAGCGTTTGCGCCGTGAGTTCGATCAAGAACTGGTTATCACCACACCTTCTATTACGTATGAGGTTACCTTAAAGAATGGAGAAGTGGAGATGGTGTATACACCTATTCATTTTCCTGATCATGGAGCATATCTCTCTGTTCGCGAGCCTTGGATCGTCCTCACTATCATCACTCCACACGAGTACGTGAGCCCTCTTATGCAGTTACTTCA
>CAZCQX010000109.1:0-2433 GCA_964500955.1 uncultured Candidatus Saccharibacteria bacterium
CTCATCTATCTGAACCTTTTGTTTTATGGTAAGTGTTGGAGTAAGAGTAGCAACCTCATCCCAGTACGAAGGAGGGTTCACTATCCCATGCTTGGAGAGCATCGCACGGTTGTAGAACATCACCATAGGGTCAACCGCAAGGGGGAATGCGAGTGCTCCCTGTGGAGAATACAGTATTGACGCACCATCTACGAAAGTATCTTTGAACTTCTTTTCTGGGAATGACGCACTAGGGAATGGATAGATACGCTCTCTCTGAGAAAGAATAATCTGGTATGGTGCAAGTATCATGTCAGGACCAGTACCGCTTGCGAGGGCTTCAAGAAGCTTCTGGTTGAACTTATCTTCCGACACATACACATACTGCGCAGAATAGGTATTCACTTCTGCGTTGAAACGAGAAAGGGGGAGAGAGAGACCTTCTTCAGGAACAACACCCCAAATAACAACAGACCCCTTAGGGGTACTCTTCTCACTTCCTCCTATAGGAATCTTTCCAGAAAAAATAAGCACTGAAAAAAGCACTGCCACTAACCCAACACCAAGCAAAATAGTACGTAACATATGCTTAGAAGTATATAAGGTTTAAGGCGAGAGAACTAGTGGATTACGGAAAATTAGGTAATTATTTATGCGCTAAGCGCCAGAAAAGCGTAATGATAATCCCCTGCAGGAAGACGCTTGAGTAGTCTAAATCCATGTGACTGCACTAACTGTATCGCTTTTTCTTCCGGAACAACATGGTCTCTGTGTGGACCAATACCTCCAAAAGAGTCACGCCAGTCAACGACAAGCAACTGCCCTTCTGGTTTTATAAGTTTGGTCAGAACTGAAAGCGCTTTATCAATATCTGGAAGCTGAAAAAGTACATTAGAGAGCACGATAGCATCGAGACTAAACGCATCTATTGGGACAGCATTCTCAACATCTGCCCATAACATCTCAACATTCAAAATGCCGCGCTTGTCGAGCGTTCCTGCGAGGGTGTGTAGTGCTTCTCTGTGTACATCTACCGCATATACCATCCCCATTTCCCCGACTTCTTTTGCGAGAGCTATCGTATATGCACCAGTACCGCACCCAATATCAGCAACCCTGTCCCCTGGCTTTAAATAAAGTTCTTTAATGAGATGATCTGGTGTAAGAAACATATACGAAAAGTATACATCACTTCCATCTCATAAAAAACTTTTCTTCCACATATATCACATCATTGCGTATCTCTCTTTTACTTCCACATCTTACAATGTTGCGTCAGTGTCTCTTTTGGATTAGTATCACTTGGAGAATCAGCTACACCTAAGGAGTCTACATCATGCCCCACCGTGTGAATGAAATTGTTCCTATTACCATAGAAGGGCTAGGGCCTTGTAGCCTTATTCCTTTGCACAATAACCCTCCACAACATACCACCTACCTCCACGCAGAAAACCTCACGAGAGCGCTTCCTTTCAAACCTCTTCCTGTCCTTTCTCATGAGACGCTACAGGAGATATACTGCACTCTTGCGCTGTATTTCATCTTTGAAAAAACAGAACCTCAGGTTGGAGTGTCTATCTATCTTTCTTCTGTTCACACTTCCTATCCTCACATAACAGCAGAACCTATCCCAAAAAAATGTGACTGCATTACCTCTATGGAACTTTTCTTCCTTGGGGAAGGTGCTCCTGTTGAGATGACACTCTGTGAAGTTCCTGTTAACGAAACAAGGGAGGTGCTCGGGGATGACCTACTCTATGTTCTGTTCCTTGGGGAACTCGAATGAAAAGCACACTCTGTGTGCTTTTTTCTTTTTCATGTACACTAGATATCTATGACTATACGAATGGATGGAAAGCTTCTTCGAGACGCAATCTTAGATGAGATTAAAAAACATGTGCACAATAAACGTGTGGCTTTCGTGCAGATGATCGACGACCCTGTCACCGAAAAATTCGTACAAGCAAAAATCAAAATAGCAGAATCCTTAGAAGTCACCTGTGAACATGTACGATGCGCTCCAAAAGGAACAGCAGATGCGCTCGACATACTCCACGCGCTCTATAAAGAACCGTTCGACGGT
Organism: uncultured Candidatus Saccharibacteria bacterium; assembly: GCA_964500955.1. GTDB lineage: Bacteria > Patescibacteriota > Minisyncoccia > Phycocordibacterales > UBA5272 > UBA11704. The sequence goes on from CAZCQX010000109.1 coordinate 2,063, forward strand.
ATCGTGCTACAACTTCCTCTTCCAGAGACAGTCGACAAAACTATTCTCCTTTCAAGTATTCCAACAGAAAAAGATATTGATCTTCTTAACGAAGCAACACTCGCACTCTTCAGAAAAAACGAAACGAAGTTCGTGCCTCCTGTGGCCGGTGCAATACTTGCCATCCTTAATGCTTGTGTAGATCAACCACTTGCTACCAAAAAAATAGCCATTATCGGAAAAGGACTCCTCGTAGGAAAGCCGGTGATGGAGCTCTTCGACAGAGAGAAGATTCCTTATGACGCTTTCGACCTCTCGAACAAGGAGGAAGTAACGCGAGAAGCACTTTCACGTGCTGATATCGTCATCACAGGCATCGGCAATGCTGGGTA
>CAZCQX010000110.1:0-2421 GCA_964500955.1 uncultured Candidatus Saccharibacteria bacterium
GTAGTGTTTTGTGTGGATACACAAACATAAGAGGTTTTAAATGGAAATGATTAAGCTCAGTACTGCAACAGACATCGTTGCGGATATGAAAGACATGCTTGGCAAGGGGGTCGACAAAGGTACAGCAGAAGCTCTCGCACATTTTGTTGTCCTGTCAAAAGTGTTAGGGTGTGAGACTGACGAGAGCTGTGAAGGTCATGCTGACTGGGGTCATCCCTACCCATCCGTCACATTTTCTGTTCCATATGCTCATATTCAGCTTCCGCCGTTATGGAATATAGTTAAATGGAAAGAAAGAAGACGTGATATTTCTCAGAACAAGCATGCCTACCATCAATGCGAAGAGTCGACAGACGTGATTTTTCGTACATTTAGTCGAATGTTGGTCGATATGTATCATGAAAGACCTGTTTCAAACCACGAGACGATGTTTGTTTTTCGTCGCACCAATTTCAACACCTTCAAAATCCTCCCTGTGTTTTATGAGGTGAATGAGATGGTGAAGTTGTCTGGTCGTGTTGATGCTTTACACAACCTGCTTAAAGCTCAAAGAGACGCTCTTATGGTTGTTGCAGGTCAGCTCATGAAAAAACTAGAAGGGAATTCAGATATATTTGAAGGCGTTCCAGAAAACGCTTGCATGCATTGTTTTGGAAAAATTCACTGACATCTTGTTTGGTGTCAAAAAGGCTACGAACGTAGCCTTTTCTTTTCATGTTTTGCTATTGTGTACGTGATTAGTGTAGAATCGCTTACGTGTTCTTTATTTTTTTATGGAGGTTTTAGATTATGTTATCTCAATATGTTTACGGAAGTCTCTTAGTGGTTGCTTTCGTGGGTATTGTGGGTTTTGTCTTGGTTAAAGAAAAAATCAGTAGACACAAACAAAGACAAGAGGAAGCAAAGGAATTGTTGCGGTTTTTTGGGCCATATGACCGGATGACAGGATTTCAGCTTCAGGACAGAATCGAACAAGTGACAGCTGGAACAAGAAAACCTGCGCCAATTATTTACTTTCAGCTCGAAAGGTTGGTAAAAGCAGGCCTCCTTTGTAAGGAAAGAATAACTCCTTTCCCAGAGAAATTCCCAGATATTGAAACTGTTCGGTATTTTCTTCCAAAATCATAAACACCGAAACCGTAAAGGTTTTTGTTTCAAAAAGCGGTCATTGTGACCGCTTTTGCTATTTTCTCTATTTTATTGTAGTATAGAGAGCACTCGTTTAAGAGTAATGAAAGCCTTACTATCAAAAAACATTTCATGGAGTACCGTAGCTTTCCGGGAAAGAACATGAAAAAACTAGCTAATTGGCGTGTAGCGTGTAGCGTGTAGCGTGTAGGTATCTTAAAAGGTTTCCTTTTTAATTTTCTACAATCTAAACGCTGGCATCTACACGCTGTCTAAATACATGCGTCGCAAAGTAAAAAATCGAAACATTGTTCAGCCTGACCTTCGTTACAATTCAACCAAGGTGGCTAAATTTATCAACTACGTAATGGTCGGAGGAAAGAAGTCTGTTGCACAAGAAATCGTGTACGGAGCCTTTGATGTTATCAAGGAGAAGCTTAAGGTGGAAGATCCACTTGAGACTTTCAACATGGCACTTCAGAATGCTGGCCCTGTGACTGAAGTTCGTTCACGCCGTATTGGTGGTGCTAACTATCAGGTTCCTCGTGAAGTTCGTGAAGAGCGTCGCTTTATGCTCGCGCTTCGCTGGATTCTCGATGCTGCGAACGGAAAGAAAGGAAAAGCTATGAAGTTCAAGCTTGCGGACGAACTTATCGCCGCTGCTAACAACGAAGGTACTGCTGTTAAGAAGAAAGAAGATACCCACAGAATGGCAGAAGCTAACAAGGCATTCGCACACTTCGCGTGGTAATATTGAAAGATATTTTTATTAACAAGCGTTACTTTTAAAATTTATATTACTTATGGCTCGAGATTATCCTCTCAACAAAACCCGTAACTTCGGTGTGATCGCTCACATCGACGCGGGAAAGACAACTACTACAGAACGTATTCTTTTCTATACCGGTGTTTCTCACAAGATCGGTGAAGTGCATGACGGTGCAACCGTGATGGACTGGATGGAACAAGAGCGTGAACGTGGTATCACTATTACCTCCGCTGCGACAACAGCATTTTGGAGTCCAACCTATATGGATCCAAAAGATGTTTCTAAGAAATGTCGTTTCAATATTATTGACACCCCAGGCCACATCGACTTCACTATCGAAGTGAAGCGATCTCTTCGTGTGCTCGACGGTGCGGTGGTGGTGTTCGACGGTGTTGCTGGTGTAGAACCACAGTCAGAAACCAACTGGCGTTATGCGTCAGAAGCGATGGTGCCTCGTGTGTGTTATATCAACAAGCTTGACCGTATGGGTGCAAGTTATGACAGAAGCTTCAACACTATTCTCG
>CAZCQX010000111.1:0-2407 GCA_964500955.1 uncultured Candidatus Saccharibacteria bacterium
GAACATTGACGGTCGTGCTTATGACTGTCCGCATCTCCCTTGTCTCCTCATGAGGGGACAAAGGAGATAGAGGGGTCAAACAACCTCCACGCTCGACCGGCTCCCCTGTTGTTCCCAAAACCAAAAAGGAAGAACAGAAAGACAAAATCAAGGAGGAAGCCAAGAAAGCTCAGTCGGTGACAGTCGATACAAGGACGATCGCCATGAGAAAGTTCGGTGGTCTCTACGCAGAGATTACCGGTATTTCTGGTACGGTCGGTACAGAGCATGTGGTGAACTTCGGCGAGAGACTGTCGTATCTTTGGCACAAGAAGCTTGATCGCAAGAATGTGTCAGAAGATGCCGTGAGAGAGGCTGACAAGCCGATCGCACGTTTCCTCGCCGAGCCGAAGAAGATGACCCTCAAGGAGTTCGTCGCCGAAGCTGATGCTCAAGTGTCTCTCGTGAAGAAACATCTTGATTCTGCACAGGCTTGTCGTGGGTATATGCTTTCGGATGCTGAGTGTGCAATGTTCCGCCGTCTCGCACAAAGCGTGCGCGGTGTGTACCTTGTTGCATACGGCATGACAGAGCTTATGCCAACAACAGAAGGCGATCTCAATGTGAAAGTTATGGAGATCCTCCTTCGTAACGCAGGGGCGAACTACTTGCTCACGATTCCCGCGATGTACGACAAGATGCTTTCTCTTGGGTTGTACCAGTTCACCTCGTATGCGGTAAATGGTGTCACCAAAGATGGAGCGTCCAAGATGAATCTGTTCCTTCCTGTCGAGGTTCGTATTCCTGGTTCAGTGATCGAGCTTCAGAACGGACAGCACCATCGTGCGGCATACCTGCTTGCGCTTCACAACTTCGCACTTCTCGCGAAGCAGACCAACAAGAAGGAATTCCAAACGCTCGGGAAAGCGCTCAAGGAAAAGCCTGGAGACATCGTCACTTACATGGCAGTCGCCCATCACGCGCCAAGACCCGCTGTTGCCTCCATGAGGCGATGGCTTGCATACAATGCGAAAGGGTCACTCAATGACCACTTACGAGGTGGGCTCAAGCCTTACGGCGAAAAGTCCGACAACAACCTCCGGTCACTTGGACAAGTGGTGTGAGGAATCCCTCAAAAAGAGGCAACCAAAAACGGCGCCACACGGTGCCGTTTTATTTTTTATATATAGACGATAGTGCCACCTTGTTCTTTGTAGTAGAGGTCGTGAAGGTTGGTAATATCTTCTGGGACATCTTCTAGGAACTCGCTTGGAGCATTGATTTGTTTTTGGCCAAATATTGTTCGTAGTTCTGCGTAGCTTAGGTGAAGCTTTTTTCTTGCGCGAGTAACAGCTACATAGAAAAGACGACGCTCCTCCTCTTCTTCCTCCTTTGATCTTTTACGGTTGCCGATGTTTTTGTGAGGGAAGAGGTCATGCTCTAGCCCTACAATGAAGACATAATTGAACTCAAGTCCTTTGCTTGCGTGTATGGTCATCAGACGTACACCACTTTTTTCTTCGGTGTCGTTGTCTTGGTCTGACTGAAGAGATGTTTCTTCCAGAAACTGTTCCACCGCATCTATTCCAACATTGTCATCGTACTTTACTGTTAAGGAGACGAGTTCGCGGGCGTTCTCTAGACGTTCTCTGTCTTCGCTTCCCCCTTCTAACATTTCACGTTCCATTCCAGAGTCAACAATAATCATCTGCATGATGTGTGACAGTGGCTCGGTTGCAAGCTTCTGTGCAATGTTGTCCAAAAAATCATACACAACCTTAACTTTTATCTCAGCGCTTTTTGGAATTGGTTCTCCTGCGAAAATCTTCGCCATCGTCACCTTCCCTATGCCACGCTTGGGAGTCTCGAAAACTCTACGGAGGTCTTGTTGTGATGATCGGTTAAGTGCGGAGCGAAGATAGCTCATCACATCTTTGATTTCTTTTCGTTCGAAGAACTTGGTACCAAGAAGGTTATACGAAATATTTTCTTTTAGGAACCCTTCCTCAAGTACACGTGACTGGAAGTTAGCACGGTAGAGTACCGCAATATTCTCCCCTTTCTCCCCTCCTTGTATCAAGTCTTTGCACATCCTTGCAACTTTTTGGGCTTCGGATTCTTCATCCCAGCACGGCATCACGTCAATATGTTCACCTTCTCCCTGAGAAGTGAAAAGGTTCTTCTCTGTTCTCACGGTATTTTTTTTGATAGCAGTGTTAGCGAGAAGAAGGATGTTTCCCGTTGAGCGATAGTTCTCTTCAAGGAGCACGGTGTGAGCACCAGAAAAATCTTTTTCGAAGTTGAGAATGTTTCTTATGTTTGCGCCACGCCAGCTGTAGATGTTCTGGTCAGTGTCACCCACGACGCAGAGGTTGTTGTGGGTAGGATTAACGAGAAGCTTCACGAACTCGTACTGCGCGGCGTTCGT
>CAZCQX010000112.1:0-2397 GCA_964500955.1 uncultured Candidatus Saccharibacteria bacterium
ATCAACATTCCAGGTGTTGACCTTCCCATCGCTTCCTTTACAGAAAAAGATAAGGAGGATGTACTCTTCGCGCTCGAGCATTCCTTCGACGCGCTCGCACTCTCCTTTGTGCGCAGTAAGCAAGACATCTTAGATCTTCGTATGTTCCTAGAAGAACGGTCTTCTCATCTTCCTATCATTGCGAAGATAGAGACAAGGCAATCTCTCATGCGAATGAATGAGATTATCACTGAGATAGATATGCTCATGGTTGCGCGTGGCGACCTTGGTATCGAGATACCAGTGAGTGAGATACCTATTACTCAGAAAGAACTTTGTTTCATTGCAAAAAAATATAATGTACCAGTCATCGTCGCAACAGAAATTCTAAAGACCATGACAGAAAATCCCTTCCCTACCAGAGCTGAGGTTTCTGACGCAATGAATGCGCTCTTAGACGGTGCTTCATACCTTATGCTTTCTGACGAAACAACAACAGGAAAACACCCTAAGGATGCAGTTACAGTACTTAGCTCAGTGATTGGAGAGTACAACGACCACCACGCTAAGTATGCTCGTTTTCAAAAATAATCCTCAATGATGTTCAAAAAAGAATCTCTATTCTATATCACAGGCTTTGTTCTAGCGTTGTCTGCGTATGTGTATTTTTCATATGCACAGCAACGTTTCGCCTCTGTTACCTCTTTTGATGAGTGTGTTTCTGCTGGATATCCCATCCTTGAAACATACCCAGAGACATGTATGTTACCTGGAAAAAGGTTCACCAACCCTCGTCAGAAAAAAGCAGAGGAAACACAGCAAGTTGTTTCAAAAGAACAACTTCATGATCAGATAGTAGGAAAAGAATACCTTGTGAATGGTCAAAAAATTTCTGTCGCTAAGAATGGAGATCTCGCTCCTACCGGTTCTTCCTCTGCCGTTCTCTTGTTAGGTCAGTTCATTGAAGGTGATTTCACGAAAGATACCAAGAATGATATTGTTTTTCTGGCACGGAGCGCAACCACAAGTTCGCTTTATCTAATGCTGGCTGTTGGACTTTATGATGGCATTGCTCCAGCCAACGGCGTCTTGATAGGACCAAGTAGTGGTACGAGCACGTTACAACTAAATACAACCGGAACACTAGAGGTGGTAACACTCATCGGAGGAAAAGAACTTCATAAGACGTTTCGTGTAGAAAATGATATTCTTAAAGAAAACTAATATTTTACATGAGAACTGTCAAAAGAGTATTCAACATAAGTTTCGGGGTTATCTTCTTACTTATCGGCACAGCGGGGCTTGTTCTCCCACTGCTTAATGGTCTTGCTTTTTTATTGCTCGGCCTTATTATTCTCTCTTTTGAAAGTGAAAAAATAGAGATGTTTCTTCAAAAAATAACAAACAAAAACAAACAAGCTCACTATTGGAACAACAAAATCTCTTCTTTTTTAGGTAAGTGGTTGAAATGACGTTCAAACAAAAGACACACACCAGTACCGCCCCACTTTTTGCTAGCTTGATATTCTAGAAAATACAGGTTCTTTCATCCAAGAATATAGCTTCTTCTTTTTTGAAAAGCTTTTTATTCTATAGGTGTCTATCTGTGCCATAAAAGATTTTGAAATCTCTTGGGTGGAGGTTGCTTCTTTTTCTATAAACAAAATAAGTGTATTCCCCTGAGAAACTCCCCAGCTCCCTTCGGAGAAAAGTTCCTCAGTGCCATCTGTGTAGGTGTAGAGCTTAAAGTCAGACCCTTCACCTAAAGTGAGATAGGTATCCACCTCACATCCATCATCCTCCTTGCATTCATATGTGCCAGAAAAAAGATCAGAAAGTTTGACCCCTTTTTGGAATGATGAGTCAGTAGACACCGCCTGAACTAGCATGTCTCCACCACGGGAAGTATTGAAATAGTAACCAGCTGCACCAAGAAGTAAGAATGTCACCCCAATGATTAGATACTTATACATAGAAATTATAGTTACCATAGTAACACACCCTTCTTTACGTATACACATAGATATACACAAAAATGGATTTTTGTGTTATAATATTTCTTAACTTTTAAGAAAAACGTTCTAAGAAAACGCTTTTCATTTTTATTATTATCAACAGAGTATCAAGAGTCTAATTGTATCACTATGGCCATAGAAAAAAACATACCAACCCACGGAGAAGTTGTTCTTCGCTTCGAGGATCTTACCTTTAAGTATGGCGAGAATAAACCTATTCTTGTCGAAAGTAACTTCGTCATAAGAAAAGGAGCGAAACTTACCCTTATGGGACAGAACGGAGCTGGTAAATCAACACTCTTCTCTCTTATTATGGGAGATCTTCACCCAGAAGAAGGAAGGATTGTTCTTGGTCAGGGTTTGAAAGTTGCCATAGCGAAGCAGTTCATTCCTCACAATAAGT
>CAZCQX010000113.1:0-2391 GCA_964500955.1 uncultured Candidatus Saccharibacteria bacterium
TTTCTGTTGAGCATTTGGCCGTCTTCTAGGTACACATACGCAAGAATACGGTTGTAGGTATCACTATAGTTCTGCGATGCATCATACTCAAGACGAACTATCTTTCCGCTTGCGAGGTCTTTCATTCTATCGCTCGCCTCTTTCCCGAAACATTCAACAGGACGGCGTGGATCCACAGTCTCAGGAGTGTTGATACCTATTAGTCTCACACTCTCTATCTGACCATTCATGTCAATCTTTATGGTGTCACCATCTACAACCCTATCCACCTGATAGAATGTACCCACTGTATTGGGAACTTCATGAGGAAAACCAAAAGGAAGTAGTCCTTTGCTATCAAGTTCAAACACATACCCAAGAGCAAGAATAATCGAGATGAGTACGAGCACTCTTGCGCCTATTGGTGATGGAGTACCATGTCCTGCCATAGATAGTTATAAGTTTAGCACACGTTTGGTGTGTCCACTTTTTTAGCAAGGGTATATGTCGCGAAAAAGAGAAGCATAAGCCCCAAGTATCCAACCTCAACCCCTTTGTACGGGAAGACAGCAAGCACAGTAGAGAAACCGAAGAAGCCAAGGATGAGACTAAGGAATGCTGTGCCACACGCAGCACATCCGATACCGAGAAAGGCAAGTACGAGCCCTACTCCGTGATAGAGTCCACTCTCCATAAGAGCGCCACCACGAACAGTAATATAGACATACGCAAGTGCAGTATTGAGACCTCCTAGAATTGACCCGAGAAGCACGAGTACGATACTGCCTGGCGTAAAAGTGTTGTGTAGATCAAAGAGTGTCCGCACTCCGAGTGAGAACTGTTCAGCAACAGGCATAAAAGAAAGCGAGAACGCTTGGAGGAATGCTTTTCCGTTTTCTACCGACAAGACCAAAAGAAAGAGCAGGAATGACATCGAAAGGAACACCACCACACCATCTCGTCGTGAGAAAACAACTCTGATACCGTTAATCATTTTTTTCATATCGTTATGAGTGTAGCATGTCTTTAGAAGATACCGCACACCACAGATGTGAGGGAACCTTGGGAACAAAAAACAGTCACCCTGTGACTGTTTTTTGTAGAACTATTTAGTATTAAAACACTTCGTCTCCAACCCGTCTTCGTTCTATCATTTCTTCGAGCTCCTCAAGTTCGCGATTCACCGCGTCTTCCCATGCTTTCTGGTCACCTGAGGTTGCAGCATGAAGCTTCGCTTTGTAGTTGATGTAGAGAGGGTAGATAAGTTCAGGATTCTCTGTAATCGCACGCAAAAAGCTCTCCTGCTCTGTAGGAGTAAGATATGCAAGCCCCGCCTCAAAAGCGCGAAGCTCTTCGAAGGAAAGCTTTGACTGAGTTAACGCTGTGCGTAATTCGCCAATAAGTGCCATAAAATAATGAGATAAACCTTATATACAAAGTCTAGTATTGCCTTCACTCTCTCACAAAAAAGAGTAATGGTCAAGGGATTAGTGTCCCCCTTTTCCGCTACGAGAAACGCCTGATTCTTCGAGGGTTGCGGATGAAGACATGGCGAGTTTTCCTGTGTCGATGTTGTGTTGGATGCTACGGAGCACGGCTTCGCTCAATTTCTCTGCCTGCTCTGCCCAGTTCTGCGCGCGAAAGGTCTCTCCATTCATACTAGAAGCTTTCTCATCTGCTTCTATACACTTCGACACGATACCTGCTATTGTTTTCTTAACGAAACCTGCTCGCTCCAAAAGATCAGGAGATGTAAGTTTTACTTTTTCTTGCTGAGTTTCTTTTTTGTGAGGATGTGCATGACTCTCCCCTTCCCCTTTTACCCTAAACCCTCCTGATGTTCCGTCTAAGTGCATACAAGCGTACAAATTAGTCTTTAATAAATTATCGAAACCAACACAACCACTGAAAACTCTCTTATATGAAGCGAGTATACCCTCATCATAAAGACTCGCGCAAGCTTTTTTTATGTGTTGTTGTCATGTTAAAAAAGAGGTGGAAAATATAATCGTAATGTGATAGAATTTCATGACGTTTCTGTGTCAAAATAAAGACACGAACGACACAATACTGCGGTCCTGAGCAGGACCCAAACCATACACAAAAACTAAACTGCTCAGAAGATACTATTGGGCCGAGAAGTTCAACTTCGAGCAAGATACTCTCAAGAATCAATAACTGATTCGAGACAATAAAAGAAAAATAAGTAATAGAATAATAATTGGGCCGAGAAGCTTGGTTTCGAGGGTTAGAAATTTAGCAAAATTTCTAACTAAATAACTCTCGAGTAATATCGATTGAAACGAAGCAGTAAGAGATAAGTGGGTCACAAAATATAAATTGGGGTATCGTCTAATGGTAGGACATCAGGTTTTGGTCCTGAGTATCGAGGTTCGAGTCCTTGTACCCCAG
>CAZCQX010000114.1:0-2385 GCA_964500955.1 uncultured Candidatus Saccharibacteria bacterium
CAATCCAACGGATTGCATCAAGAAACCCCGTGGCGTAAGCCCGGGGTAGTTCATCCACACCTAAGATCTTTAAAAGTAAGGATTATTTTATGAATAGATGCTACACTTGCGGTATACAGACTGTGTTAAAAAGTGTGTTTTATATAGGGTGTAGAGAAAATTAATTATTTACTATGTTAAAAAGAACTATCGTTTCAAAAATTTTTAGTGCCGTTACTATTATTGCTTTAGTTGTTGGTGTATCTATTGTTCATGTGGAGCTTGTACACGCAGCCGCTCTCTCTAGTCTTTCCGATGCTCAGTCATCTGTTAAGATAAGCACGCTCTCTGATCATACGATTCAGTTCGTGACACCAACGGGTATCTCGGCAGGGCAGAGTATCAGCATCACGTTTCCTTCTGGATACGCAACAGGAACATTCGCTGTCGCTAACCTCGACCTAGCAACCTCTACTTCTGCTACGTGTTCAGGTTTTACTGATGCAACTCTTCAAGCTGGTGCAGCCTCAGGTCTTACATGGGGGACCTCACAGGCTACCGGAACCATCTACATCACTTCAGGTACTGCGGTGATTCCTGCTAACCGTTGTGTGCAGATTGAAATAGGTTCCAATGCTACTTCAGGAGCAACAGGAGTGTCACAGATCACCAACCCTTCAACTCCCGGTGCGTACGTTATCTCGATTATTGCCGGGGCAGACACGGGGTCAATCTCTGAGTACATACTTACAGATGACACTGTTGCTATGACAGGTATTGTTCCACAGTCACTCACTTTTACCATTTCTACCACCACCATCTACTTCGGTAACCTTTCTTCTGGATCTGCGAAGTTCGCATCATCAACTAACACTTCTGGTGACACAACGGAAACTATCGCTCACACACTCGGAGTATCCACAAATGCTGCCTCTGGATTTACGTTAACTGTTAAAGGTCAAACTCTTACCTCACAACAAAATCCTTCTAATACTATTTCATTCATAGGTGGAACGTATGCTTCATCCACAGCTGGATCAGAGCAGTTCGGTATTCGTGCAACAGAGTCAGGGGGTACTGCGGTTACTGTTGACCCAACATTCTCTGGGGCGACTTCATACGGTTATGACGGAACAGCGACCACCTCTGCAACGTTTGCAACAGGAGCAGGGGCAACACTTACCTCAACTCTTTCTCTACGATATGTTGCCAACATCTCAGCTATTACTGAAGCTGGTACCTATGCTGCCAACCTTGTGTACGTCGCAACTGCAAACTTTTAACCAGTATCATCTCCACACATTACTATGAAAAAAAGAAAATGCTTAAGATAAATAGCAGTAGGGATACTCTTATCTGTTTTCCTTCTTAAAGCTTTGGTTGCTTCTGCGCTTACTGTTTCTCCTTCAAGAGAAGAGCTTACCGCTGATCCTGGTGAGTCAATAACCAAGACATTCACCGTTATCAATGAGCAAGACGCAGACCAGGTACTGTACACCTCAGTGAAAGCGTTCGATGCACAAGGTGAATCTGGAACACCTAACTTTATTCAATCAAACGAGGGGCTTCCTTCATGGGTTACCATTGCACCATCTGTAACCCTCAAGAAAGGTGAGCGTGTTGCTATCCCTTATACAGTAACGGTTCCTCCTGGAGCTGAGCCTGGTGGACACTTCGCGGCCATCTTCCTATCTACCGTCCCTCCTTCTGCCGGAGAAGGTCAGGTTTCTGTTGGTTCAGAGCTTGGGATGCTTGTACTTCTTAGGGTGACAGGCGAGATAAAAGAGCAAGGAGGTCTTGTTGAGTTTGGTATAAAGGGAGGTAAAAAAGTAATTACAAATCTTCCAATTGGTTTTTTCTACAGATTTAAGAATGATGGTAACGATCGTGCTAAGTTAGAAGGTAAGGTTACTGTTACTAACATGTTTGGAGGAGAAGTTGCTTCTATCGACCCGAACCCTTCACAAGGAAATGTTCTTCCTGGAAGCACAAGAAAGTTCGAATTTCATCTTGGTGACAATCCAGCACCTGCAGTGTCAGCTCCTTTTCTTGAGCACGTAAAATATCAAAAAGCTAATTTTGCTTTTGGTATGTATACGGCAGATCTTTCCCTTACTTTTGGTAATACTGGTCACGCACAACAAGCTATCACATACTTTATGTTTCCTTGGCAACTTCTTAGTGTTGTAATGGTTATAGCTGTTTTCGTGATACTTTCACTTGTTCTTGTTGTTAAACAATATAATAAATGGATTATCAAGCAAGCAAGAGCGGCTGCAAAGCAGTAGTTTCAAAAAAAGCATCGTTACTGTATCTTTCTCTAATTGTCTCCTTCTGTGCAGGTTCGCCTCTTTTTGCCCAAGAGTGGGTAGCTACGACTACTAACCCACTCACAGAAGAGATAAC
>CAZCQX010000115.1:0-2377 GCA_964500955.1 uncultured Candidatus Saccharibacteria bacterium
AAATCATCGGCACCGTGGAAAAAGTAAAACTCATCGGCAAAGACGGCAAAGAAATAGAAGCGGAAGCCAAAATAGACACCGGCGCCGATTCCACATCAATAGACACCGAACTCGCACGAGAACTGGGGTTTGGAGAAACTGTAGACGGCTACGAGAATGTACAGAAAACCTGGAAAGAACTTTCGGAACTTGATCGCGAGACACGTTGGAAAATGTTTGAGAGCATCCCTGACGTCATTTCTACCGTCCCCGTAAAATCCTCGAGCGGCACAACCTACCGAGTGAAGATAGAAATACAGCTCGTAATAAATTCTCTCTTAATACCGGCAAAAGTAACTATTATTAATCGTTCAGAATTGGGGTATCCTGTCATCATCGGAAAAAAGAATCTGCGAAAATTCCTGGTTGATGTAAGTAAGTAACATATGGCACCAAAAAAGAAAGTAGAATCAATTGCTCAGAAAGTTCTGTCATTCTACATCAGAAATATGGCATTACTTTCGGAAAACAAGCAATTTCATTTCAATTCACGAATGTTTCTTTGGACGCGAGAAACGATCTACAAAGAGAACATTCCTACACTAAAGAAAGTTCTTCTTGGAAACCTCGATGCGTCTCTCGAAAACTCAAAAAGCCCAGCATTTGAACACCCAAAAAGATTTCTCTCTCTGAGAAAAAATGCTCTTGAAAAATACCCATGGATCACCCGATACAATGCCGTTCTTTTCAAATGGTTGTTTCTTAATACCCTCTTCAAAGAAGATATTCGAGAAAAAATCCTGAAAACGCTACCAGAAAAAACTCTTCAGGAAAGCGCACAGCTACTTCTTAATGATCCTTTATCCCTCATCTCACTCTCTACTTTTGGCATAAACTTTCTCTATCTAGCACAAGGGATATTGCGTAATGAGAACCTTTTTCATCCAAAACAGCTCCTTGACATAGCAAAAGAGTACCCTGTTGACACTCAGGAGTACGCCGAGTTGGAGCTCTATTATTTTACCCATTGCATCATTGGAGAATCGCGATTTTACAATAAACCAGTGAAAAGCAATATCGACGTATATATCGATATGCTTACTGTCTCTGAAGAAATCATTAAGAAATATTTCGACTTCGTTTCTATTGACAACAAAGTAGAGTTTCTTGTCGCAACAAAACTTTGCCTCGAAAAATCATCTTTGTCAGAAAGAATCCAAAGGGAATGCGAAGAAAACTTTTCAGAAAGACTAGGCTATATAACCGAACCAAGAAGACCGATAGAAAAACAAAACATGACTAATGAAGAACACAGGAACGTACTCTACATCATGTCCAACAGTGAATTCTCGGGAGGTCGGTTATAAAGTTCTGAGTACAACCGTTATGAAAAAGATTCTTATTCTTTTTGGGAGAAGTGATTGGGAGGAAAGTCGTCCATTCAGTAATGAACAATACAGATATTCTTACGAATTTTTCTACACCCTCTGCAAAAAAGAAGGCATCCAAATGTACCGCGCATCCTACGAATGGTACGACTATACGAGGCATATCTTCAAACATGCCTGGATATACGAGGGCGAAGGTGCTCAGTGGAAACGCGTCGACAATATAACTCCCGATCTTATCTACGACAAAACAAAGGGTCGTCCGGAAGTTTTTTACAAGAAGGAGATTATAGGAACGCACTATCCGTTCGTAAATGATCTGCGTTTCACTCAGATTATTGATGACAAGTTCCTCTCAAGCCTACTCTTTCAAAAATGGAGTAAGAAAAGCGTCATTGTAAGAAATCAAGAAGAACTGAAAAAAAGTATTTCCGAAATTACCACAAAGAAAGTTGTGTTAAAACCAGTTAGTGAAAGTGGCGGGAAGGGCATTCAAATATTTGAGAAAGATACGACATCAAACATCAAGTTTTCCGGTGAGCACATTATCCAAGACTTTATAGATTCTTCAAGTGGCGTTCCTGGCATGTCGTCCGGAGCACATGACTTTCGACTCGTTGTTGTCAATGACGATATTATTTACACTTACATACGAGAACCGAGAGAAGGAAGCTTTCTCGCCAATCTTGCCCAGGGCGGAGCATTGAAAATTATTCCCAACGAAAATATTCCGGAGTCGGTACAACCAATCATTGCGTATTCGCGGTCTATATTCGCATCATTTTATCCAAAGATTTACACTATCGACATCATGTTTGATGAAAATCAACACCCATGGATTGTTGAGCTCAACTCCATGCCGGGACTCTACTTTACCCCAGAAGAAAAGCTGAGCATGGAAAAAATGTATCGCACTCTTCTGGAAGTTTTTCAGAAAAAACTCACTTCGCTTTGATTCCTTGAACCCGCCTCTTTTCCGCGCTACAATACGGGCACGATTGAGTTGAAGG
>CAZCQX010000116.1:0-2332 GCA_964500955.1 uncultured Candidatus Saccharibacteria bacterium
TACACGTACCGGAACTTCGCTCCTATAAAGTAATAGGAAAGACAAAAGACGACGCCGTCGGGGAAGCGTTCGACAAGACTGCGCGCATGCTCGGACTTCCCTACCCAGGAGGACCTGAAATATCGAAACTTGCAGAACACGCACGAAAGGAAAACCTTTACGCAGACGGAGATCTGAAACTCCCTCGCCCAATGCTTCACAGTGGCGACCTTTTATTCTCATTTAGTGGTCTCAAAACTGCGGTACTCACGCGAGTAAAGAAGCATGAACCACTATCACAAGAAACAACTATGAAACTCGCACTTGAATTCGAAAATGCCGTCACCGATGTCCTAGTAGCGAAAATCAAGCAAGCAATGTACGAAACGGGATCCAAAACTATCATTGTAGGAGGTGGAGTGAGCGCTAATAGTCATATACGTTTCGCACTCAAGGAGCTCGCTGAGATGGAAGGATATACACTCTTCGTCCCGAATAGAAATCTTTCTACAGACAATGGTCTTATGATAGCAGCAACAGGACTACTTCATACAGCAAAAGGAGAGGCACCGAGAACAAAATTAAAAGCGAACGGTTCCTGGTCCATAGCAGAAAGTTAACAAACTAAAACAACACATCAAAAGATGTGTTGTTTTAGTTTCTCGCCCCGTTCTGGTGAGCGGGGCATGCTCCAAAGATAAATGCCTATGTGAGCGCAGTCGCCCACCAGAACGATGCGCGAAGTGGGTCGACTACAATCATGAGTGTAGCACATAAGGAGCATATTTCAAGACACAAAATAATCTCTAAAGACGTGCCGAAAAACGTAAATAGCCATCTTTCGATGACTATTTGCGCAGGCATTTATTTATCTTTGTTGTGAGCATGCGCTTTGTGCGCTCACAAGAGAGAGTATACTACACTATTTCTTAGGAGCAAATAGTTGCTTGATGTATGCATCTATCTGTGGAGCAAGTGCTGGGTTTTTCGCTTTTTCTTTTGAAAGAATTTCTACCACAACATTTTGCTGACCTGTAGAAAGGAGAGCGCCTAACACATCTTGATCAAGAGCAACCTCTTGTCCCTTAGATATAGCATATGCTTCCGCTTCCTTGTAAGAACGATTGTATGCAGCTGAGATAAGGAACCACTTAAGTGCTGAGTTACAGTTGATACCTAGATCATACGTAGCACGACCAAGAGCGTACGCATCTGCTGTCTTCTGTTGCATAAGCTGTGACTTAATAAGGTCATATGAGATGAGTTGCTTATTAGGAGCGAGCTCATGTGCACGACCAAGCACCCTCTCCGCAGAAACAGCGTCCCCAATACCATTGAAGAACATTCCGTACAACGAAAGCATTCTTACATCATCTTTATACGCTTCGTATGAACTATCAACATCTTTTCTTCCAGCCATCAAAAGACCGTTAAGCGCAGTAACCGCTGATTGCTTATCTGCTTGTGACATCTGTTCAGGAATTTGTATTTGAGCCATACGTGGAACCATCTGCATGAACTGCTCACGTGCTTCTATGCTACCAAGTGTGTTCATGGCAATAGCGTTTTCGAATGCATCCTGTTGCATCTTAACAGCGTCAGGGAAAGGCATTGTCTGCATGTACTGCCCAACACTCATAGCCTTGATCACAAGATTGTTGACTGTTAAAGGACGGTAGTTAACATAGTACTGGGTAACAATAAGCGCTACTCCAATAAGGGGAACTACAATGAGATTCATGGTGTCATTACCAAAGAGCGGATGAGCACTCGAAGTCTCTTTGTGTCCATTTGCACGCACGGTGATATATGCAAGCACCGCGAAGAAGAGAATATAACTCGTAAGGTTATCGAATACGAAGATGTTGTGAATGAAGTATCCCGCAAGAAGTCCAGTGAGAATAGCTCTTTCAAGAACAGGAATATCGTTTTCCTTTCGCCACATGAACCAAAGAGTAACACCGTACAATGAGAGGTAGGTTACAAGACCGAGCGCGCCTGCTGCAACGAGCCAGTCGAAGAATACATTGTGAGATCTGTCATACCAAGGTTCGAGGTTACACATCTGTTCTGGGATAAACTTACTTGCAAAAATATGACTGAAGTTATCCTGACCATATCCTAGAATTGGTCGTTCCTTCCATGCTTCAAAGCTAATAGACCAGATAGAGAAACGACTCGCAGTAGTAATATCAGCAGGAGAAATACTTGCAATACGAGCAAGTGTTGGAGATTATGCCACGAACTCTGAATTCTTAAAGATGAAGATAGAGCTCACCGCAAGCACAAGCACAATGACTGTTCTTAAGAAAATGGTATGCATCTTCCCTTTCATCTTCCAAGCAAGAAGTCC
>CAZCQX010000117.1:0-2298 GCA_964500955.1 uncultured Candidatus Saccharibacteria bacterium
ATTTTCCGCGATTCTTACTTTTCTTGTTTCGATGATTTCATCACAGAAGACGTGCCAGAAGTAGTCGTAGATTTTTTCTGAAGCGAGGTGTAGTCTGTAGTTCTCAAGGTCGCTTGTGATATCACGCTTAACTTCTTTCCATGCAGAATAGACGTTCTCGTCTTCTTCTACGAAAGAAACGTTCATATCTACACCTTCTGTTCTTTCGAGAACGAAGCGTGTTGCGTTCCATATTTTGTTCGCGAAGAGTTTGTAGGCTTTTACTTTGTCTTCACCGAGCTTAAGGTCATTTCCGGGACCGTTTCCTACCATAAGTGACATACGAAGTGCGTCGGTGCCATACTTCTTTGAGAGTTCTCTTGGATCAAGTGCGTTACCAAGCGACTTACTCATCTTGCGTCCTTGCGCGTCGCGGACGAGTCCGTGGAGGTACACATGAGTAAAAGGCACCTCATTAAGAGCGTATTTTGAAAAGAGTATCATTCTTGCCACCCAGAAGAAGAGGATGTCATGACCGGTTTCTAGGAGTGATGTAGGGTGGAAGGTGGTTAGGTCGGTGGTTTTTTCTGGCCAGCCAAGAGTTGAGAAAGTCCACATACCAGAAGAGAACCATGTATCGAGAGTGTCTTCGTCTTGAGTTACTCCCGTTGTGTCAGCGGGAGCTTCTCCGACAGACACAATCTCGCCATCTTTGTACCACACAGGGACACGGTGTCCGTACCATATCTGTCGTGAGATGCACCAAGGTTTAAGGTTGTTGATCCAGTGGAAGTAGACTTTTTCAAAACGGTCAGGGAGGATGGTGGTTTCTTTTGACGAAACAGCTTCTTGCATGAGTTGTTTAAGAGTGATCATTCTTCCAGATGAGTGTACGAATTCCTTATCAACCGCTATCCACCATTGTAGTTTTGGAAGTGGTTCGATAACCCCACCTGTTCTTTCTGCGGTTGGGACATTCTGAGTTACCTCTTCTTCTTTCTCGAGAAGCCCTTCTTCGCGCAACCAAGTGACTATGTATTCACGAGCATCGGTTACTTTTTTTCCATTAAGTTCTTCATTTGCAAGTCCGAACATTTTCGCGTACTCGTTGATCACTTGCTTCTTCTTGAGGTTGTGACGTTCTGCGATATCCCAGTCTATTTGGCTGTGAGATGGAGTGACACCGAGTGCTCCTGTTCCGAAGTCTTTTTCTACCGCTTCATCAGCGACAACTTGTATGGTAATCGGACAACCAGCAAAGATAATATCGTAACTCTTCCCGATGTAGTCCTTATACCTTTCGTCACTTGGATGTACTGCAACCGCGGTGTCACCGACTTTTGTCTCTGGACGCGTGGAAGAGATACTGATAGGGAAGTCTTTGCTATATTTAAAAGTATAGAGCTTCGCCTTTCTTTCTTCTGTTACGGTCTCATCGTCAGAAATAGTAGTCTGACCTTTAGGGTCCCAGTTCACGATACGTTCTGCTCTATAGATGAGTCCATCGTCGTACATTTTTTTGAACATGGTGTTCACTGCGGTGTTACGTGTAGCATCGAGCGTGAAGGCAAGACGTGACCAGTCAAGCGATGACCCCATAGATCGTATCTGAGAGAGAATAGTTTCTTGTGATGCGAGCGCGAATTCGTTGATACGACGAAGCATTTCTTCTCTGCCTAGATCGTGGCGAGATTTTCCTTCTTCTTTTTGAATTTTCTTTTCTACTACTGATTGGGTAGCAATAGCTGCGTGGTCAGTACCAGGAAGCCATAGAGTCTTATGTCCTTGCATTCTTTTGAAACGTACCACAGTGTCTTGTATTGCAAGCATTGTTGCGTGACCTGTGTGAAGTGTTCCTGTTACATTCGGTGGAGGAAGGATGACAGTGAAAGGTTCTCCGATTGTGTTCTTAAGATTGTCGGGGTTAAAGTAACCACTTTCTTCCCATTGTCTATAAATAGAAGCTTCTATTGCTTCTGCGTTAAAAGGTTTTGTTAAATTCTCGCGATCATGTTTCATATAGTATGTATCCTACCATATTTAGGATGTCTGCTGTAGAGAGAATGTGGAAGCGCGCTTCAAAGAGCGGTTACTTTAGTTTAGAGGTGTATAGTCTTATATAGTAGTGATTACTGTATAGCATTCGTGTCTTATGGTATTCTTATTTTCATTATGTTAGAAAAGCAATCAAAAGTATTAAAGAAAGCGGGCAGTGTTTCAAAAGAAGTAACCAAAAAGGTTGCGAAAAAGGTGGGTGCTTCTAAGAAAAAAGTAACCAAAGAAAGAGAACTACCAAAAGAAAAAGTTATCATAGCGAAA
>CAZCQX010000118.1:0-2287 GCA_964500955.1 uncultured Candidatus Saccharibacteria bacterium
CTTGGCCGTCTTTTAGGAAGTAGCTTGCCATATTCACGGCTGCATCGAGATACCCTCCTGGGTTACCTCTCAGATCGATCACCATACGAGAATATCCAGACTTAATGAATTCATTGACAGCATTCCTAAAGAGTTCAGGTGATTCTGCAGAAAAGTTATACAATTTGATAATAAATGTTTTGTCCTTCTTTTCAATATCAAGAGTAGGTATCTTTATTTCCTTACGAACAATGGTGATATCTTTCGTAGACTTCTCTCCTGGGTGTATCACGGTAATCTTGACCTTAGTGTCGAGTTCTCCACGTATCATAGACACCGCATCTTCTGAACTCATGCCGATAGTACTCGTACCATCTACCGCAACGATAACATCACCTGCTTTGATTCCTGCTTTCATAGAAGGAGAATCCTTAAGTGGTGCGATCACAACGATGTTGCCATCCTTCATCCCCACAGTCATACCAACGCCACCAAACGACCCTTTCACATTTTCTGCGAAGCTCTTCGCTTCCTTTGGAGGGAAGAATACTGTATACGGGTCCTTGAAGCTCTCAACGTAGCCTCTAATCATACCGTATTCAAGCTCTTTTGTGGTTGGAAGTGTTGAGGAAGATTTCCAGAATACGAACTTCTCATCGATTTTTTGTTTTACTGAAGTAAAAAGCGGTGTATTGAGTGATATCGCCCCCTGTTCAACAAAAGAAGCAGAAGCGCGATTACTTGTCCCGCTTCCAATCAAGAAGCCGGTCGCAAATACTGCGAAAATAAAAGCACCGACGGCAACGCTTTTCACTGCGTAGCGTCGAGAGAAATAATGAGATACTATTTTTGATGAGGTATGTACTAATGAATCTTTCATATAGAACCCTAGTATACAATCTCTGTGGTAGAATAAAAGGGACAATAAACAGAGCATCACCATGAAACCACCTATCAATCTTTACTCCACTCTTTCTAAAGAAGTACAACCTTTCATTCCTATCAACGAGAACACTGTAGGTATCTACTCTTGTGGCCCTACCGTCTACCATTACGCTCATATTGGAAACCTCCGTGCCTACGTCTTCGCGGATACACTTCAGAGAATGTTGCGTAACGCAGGATACTCCGTCACCCATGTCATCAACATTACTGACGTTGGTCACTTAACCGACGATGGAGATACAGGTGAGGACAAGCTCGAGAAAGGCGCCCGTCGAGAAGGTAAGAGTGTGTTCGATATTGCACAGATGTACACTGAAGCGTTTATGAATGACTTGCACAACCTAGGAATCGACACGAACGCTTTCGTCTTTCCTAAAGCGACTGAGACGATACAAGAGCAGATAGACCTTATAGTTCTCCTTGAACAAAAAGGATACACCTACACAATAAGTGATGGTGTCTACTTCGACACAGCAAAGTTCGCACACTATGGAGATCTCGCACGTCTTGATATCGAAGGACTAAAGTCTGGTGCCCGTGTAGAAGAAAATAAAGAGAAAAGAAACATCACAGACTTCGCGTTGTGGAAATTTTCTAAAGAGCACGAAAAGCGTCAGATGGAGTGGGATTCCCCGTGGGGTGTTGGTTTCCCAGGATGGCATATCGAATGTTCTGCAATGTCCAAGAAGATTCTTGGCGCGCACTTCGATATTCACACAGGAGGTATCGATCATATTCCAGTACATCATACTAACGAAATAGCTCAGAGCGTCTGCGCGAATGAGTCACCCTTTGTGAACTATTGGATGCATGTGAACTTCCTAAACGACACCACAGGAAAAATGTCGAAATCGAGCAACGACTTTCTCACTCTTTCACTCCTCAAAGAAAAGGGATACCTACCTTTCGCATACCGCTACTTCCTTCTCGGTACTCATTACCGAAAGGAGGTAACTTTCTCTTATGAAGCACTCGACGGTGCGCAGACCGCGTACAAAAAACTCGTTCAGTTCTCAAAAGAAAACCAAGGGTCGCATGGAACCATCTCCTCTTTATATCTCACAAAAGTAGAAGATTCATTACGTAATGATCTCAATACTTCAGAAGCACTTGCTTACATGTGGACAATGCTTAAAGACGACACCATTTCTCTTCCTGACCGTTACGCAACCTTGATGGCGATAGACGCACTTCTTGGTCTAGGTCTGCAAGGTGTCACTAAAGAAGTGATGGAACTCCCAGAAGAAGTGACTTCGCTTCTTGCTAAAAGGACCTCAGCCCGTGAAGCGAAGGACTTCGCACTTTCCGACTCTCTACGAGATGAACTCCTCACACTTGGATATATCGTCAAAGACACAAAAGA
>CAZCQX010000119.1:0-2179 GCA_964500955.1 uncultured Candidatus Saccharibacteria bacterium
AATAAAAGATGCCTTAGTTGAAGGAGTGATACGGACACGAGCCACCGCTGTCTTACGACGTCCCACTGCTTCGATATAACGATTTTTTGTTTCTACTGACATAACGTATAGTATAGCTTAAATGGCTTAGTCTTTGATAATAAGATTCTTCATGCGAACATCCTGAAGCTTGTTCTTAGGAAGCATTCCTTTCACTGCGTGCGCGATGATTTCTCCGTACCCCTTCTTCTCGACAACGTACTTAAGAGGTTGTTCCTTGAGACCTCCTGGATATCCTGAGTATGACTTGTGAACGCTTTCGTTCATCTTGTTGCCTGTTACCTTCACCTTGCTTGCGTTGAGTACAGTTACAGTAACTGGAGCTACTTGGTGCTTTACAAAATCAACACTGTCCTTTGCGTTAAGGAGTGCTGCCACTTCAGAAGCGAGACGTCCTAGAGCTTTTCCTGTTGCGTCAATTGTATGATTCTTCATAGTGTGTAATATTAAACAAATTCAATAATAGCCTTCTCTGCTCCATCTGAGAGACGGGTAGCAAGCTTTAGAATACGAGTATAACCACCCTGTACATCTTTAAACTTAGGAGCGTACTCCTTGAAAAGTTTTGTAACTTCAGGTTCTTGGTTAAGAAGTCTCGCCATAACAAGACGACGGCGTGCAACAGTGTCTTCTTTTGCAAGAGTTACAAGCTTCTCAACGTGTGGACGGATTTCCTTCGCACGCGCTAATGTTGTATCGATACGTCCATGACGAATGAGGTTGATGAGGAGGCCTTTAATAAAAGCTTTTCTCTGATTTTTTTCTCGTCCGAATTTTCGGAATGCTTTGTGGTGTTTCATACTCGTTATCTAACGTTAATTAATACTCTATTACGTTTAAGCCTTAAGTTCAAGACCTAGATCAGATAGAGCTTTTTTGATCTCAGTAATACCTTTCTCGCCAAGTCCATCAACAGACAAGAGATCGCTTTCTGACTTACGAGCAAGTCCGCCTGCTGTTCTTACAGATGCTGCGATAAGAGCGTTCTCTGTACGAGTAGAAAGTCCGAGGTCTTCTACTTTTACTTTACTGCTATCTGTCACATCAAGATCTTCTTCTACTACTACAGGAGCAACTTCAGGAGTCTCTTTTGGATAGTCGATTACTGCCTCACGGAAACCAACAACAGACTGAAGCTGGGTGATCATAGTGTGAATAGAACTCTCAAGAGCCTCGTGAGGAGAGATGGTTCCATCAGTTTCGATGGTAACACGAAGACGGTTGTGGTCTGTTCTGTCGCCAACACGCATGTTCTCTACCTCGTAGCTTGCGCGACGAATAGGAGTAAATGATGCATCAAGGAAAATAGTTCCAATATCAGCCTTCTCCTTCTGGAGAACTTCGCGAGGAACATATCCGAGACCTTTTTCTACAGTGATCTCAATAGCGATATCAACATCTTTAGCAGTTGATTCACAAATATATTGATCCTTATTCATGATTTCTAGCTGTGAAGGAGTAGAGATATCCTTTGAAGTGATAGTCTTAGCACCTTTGATGTGAAGTGTTGCTTTCTGAGCATCATCTCCGTGGAGCTTGAAACGGGTCTTCTTAAGATTGAGAATAAGTGCGATAACATCTTCCTTAATTCCATCAATTGTTGAAAATTCATGCTTTACACCGTCGATAGAAAGAGCGGTAATAGCAGCACCAGGAATCGAAGAAAGAATAATGCGACGAAGTGAGTTGCCGAGTGTGTGACCGTACCCTGGGTAGAGACCGTCGATTTCATACACACCGAATACTGCATCTTCTTTTACAATTCTTGGTTTAGAAGGCAAAATGATAGAATGTGAAGACATATAAATATTTACTACAGTTAACTTATAGTGAGTGACGCGCACTTTGCACTTTTGTAACAAAGTTGAGTTATTATAACCCGAAATTGCGAAAATTGCAAATGTGTGTTAGTGAATAACAGACCTTACGAGAATCCTAAAACACATTACTAGATTTAGCGAGAGTAATACTCAAGCACTTTCTGTACATCGAACACTGGTTCGATCTCACGAACTTCAGCTTTTACTTCTGCTGACATTTTCTTAGGATCTACAGTGAGCACGTACTGTGGTGCCATCGCAGTAAGCTTATCTTCAAGACCAGCGAAAACTTTAGCTGACGCGCTACCCTCACGGATAGC
>CAZCQX010000120.1:0-2090 GCA_964500955.1 uncultured Candidatus Saccharibacteria bacterium
AAGATTTCTCTTAAGCAAGGTCTTCCTTCTCATAATGTCACTCTCTACTCTGATCCGATTTCTCTTGAGACTGTTCACGAAGACGCAGAAGCTATCTCTGTATTCGTCTCTAGCACGGTGACACGAGAGATGATAGAGAAAATGCCTAATCTTAAACTTATCGCTTGTCGTTCTGCGGGGTATAACAATATAGATATTACTTCCGCACAGGAAAGGAATATTCATATCGAGGTGGTACCAACCTACGGTGAGCATACCGTTGCGGAGTACGCTTTCTCGTTACTTCTGGCGCTTACACGAAAGATACCAGAAACCATAAAGTCCATAAAAGACAACGTTTGTCTGGAACCTCACGCATTACAAGGTGTCGATCTTTTTGGAAAAACTCTCGGCGTTATCGGAACAGGAAAGATAGGTAAGCGCTCCATTGGTATCGCGAAAGGTTTCGGTATGAATGTTATTGCGTATGATATGTTTCAAGATAATGAGTCCGCAAACTCGCTTGGATTTTCATATTGTTCATTAGAGGATTTGTATGCACAGTCAGATATCATCACACTTCATGCACCACTTACTCCAGAGACAACCCACTTACTCTCAAGCGAGGCATTCTCTTGCATGAAGGAAGGAGTATATCTTATCAATACCGCACGAGGAGAGTTGATAGACACGAAGGCGCTCATACAAGCATTAGAGTCCAACAAGTTGGCGGGTGTGGGTCTCGATGTAGTGGAAGGAGAACGACTTCTTAAGGAAAAATGTAAAATTGTTGACACAGTATCTCACGAAGATCCAAGAATCCTCGAAGAATCATTCTATATATCAACACTCCTTTCTCATCCGAAAGTTATCTTAACTCCTCATATTGCCTACAACACAAGAGAAGCTGTTGATAGGATACATGCAACTACAATAGAAAATATCAATACATTTTTCGGTGGAGCATTTCAAAATGAAATCAAACCACAAGCTCCAGCCTATGGAAAACTGATACTCGTGCGACACACAGAGTCAGAGTGGAACGCAAAAGGTATTTGGACGGGAACACGAGATGCGAGACTTTCTTTGAAGGGATTTGAGGATGCGAGACTTCTCGGAGATGTACTGCGTGATATTGTTTTTCAACAAGCGTATGCTTCAGAACAGACAAGAACCATGGAGACACTTTCCTCACTTCTTGGTGCGTTACAACAACCAGTTGTACCTGTTACAAAGAACAAAGCACTTAATGAGCGAGATTATGGTGAGTATACAGGCAAAAATAAACACGAAATGAAAGTCATCTTAGGAGATGAGCAATTCGAACGTGTAAGAAGAGGTTGGGACACCCCTATTCCGCATGGAGAAACCCTTAAGCAGGTCTACGAGCGTATTGTGCCCTACTATCTAGAAGAAATTCTCCCACATATCAAAAAAGGCGAGAACGTTCTCGTGGTTTCTCATGGTAACGCTCTTCGTGCTCTTATAAAATACATAGAACAACTAAGTGATGAGGAGGTGGAACAAACAGAAATGATGTTCGGAGGCGCTCTTATCTATGGGGTGGACGAACAAGGTCATCTTAAGAAAAAGGAAATAAGAAGTACCAGCTCGCTCTCGTACGACGCGGTACGTACATAACATATATTTTACAACAGCACTCTTTATGCAAGAACAGACTACACAACCAGGAATCGTGATTACTATGGGGCCAAGCTTAACTGATGAAGCGATACTTCGTGAAGTGCTCAGTAACCCCGTTACTCACGTGCGTTTCAATATGAGTCACGGAACAAAGGAAGAACACAAAGAGCGCCTCTCCTTGGTGAAAAAAGTTTCCGAAGATCTCGGGAAAAAGCTCACTCTCTTTGTTGACCTTCAAGGGCCGAAGATTCGAGCAATTTTTGATAAGGATGAGATCCTCTGTCGTATTGGAGATGTTATTTCTATCAGCGCGCCTGGTGAAGGAGGCACTCTTTCTACCAGTATTCCTGACCTCTATACCTATGTTCACCCTGGAGATACTATTGCATTCCACGACGGAAAGATACTTTCAACCGTACGGGAAATTAAAGATACTAGTATCTATTGCACCATTACTCAAGAAGGTA
>CAZCQX010000121.1:0-2090 GCA_964500955.1 uncultured Candidatus Saccharibacteria bacterium
TGATGGAAACGGAGACTTCACAGAGAAGATGGGGATGATGGTGAAGAAGACCAATCTTGGGTTCGGTAACCGCTCATGGAGATACTCTATGCATGTACAGAACGGTGTTATCAAGAAGATGTTCGTTGAGAAAGGATTCAAAGATAACGCAAAGGATGATCCATTCGCAGTGTCTGATGCCGACACTATGCTCGCATACCTCAAGACCGCAGGCAAGTAGTGAACTTTCTGTGGAGGATACAAAAAAACGCTTACCATGTAAGCGTTTTTTTATTTTTCTTCGTTGGTATCTCGCGGTACTGTCTAGCTCTTTTTTATGGTTTCGATGAATTTCGCAAGATGTTTTGCGCGCTTCTCATCTTTCCATTTGTCGAGATTACCACAGACTTTTATGGTGACGAGGTCTGCGCCAGAAAAACCAAACACACTCACTTCCCAAAATGTTCTAAACGGCATGATGAAAGGAAGTGTAAGATACCAAGAAGGACCACCTGATGTTGCGAAAACTTTCGCACTTTTGCCATCGAGCAGTCTAAGTACTTTACCTTCAGGGGTGTATTTATAGGTGACACCAGGCCAAAAAGTGAGATCAATCCAATTTTTCATAATTGCAGGAGGTGCCGACCACCACACAGGGTGTACAACGACGATTTCGTGCGCCCACTGAATTTGTTCATGGAATTTTTGTTGTACTTTTGATTTTTGAAACTCTCGAATGTTTTCGAATTCAAAAAGATCAACACGATATTCTTTTGCGTATAAATTGACTATCTCTACCACGTGTCCCTGATCACGCTTTACTTCTGCATAGGTGTTAGCAATCGTGTGTGTATCGCCTAGCGAAGAAGGGTGTGCGGTAACAATTAAAATGTTCATACTAACGAGTATAACAACATGTTACGAAAACGCGATTGGATAACTCAATCCAACGGGTGCGCAGTCTTAAGAAATAGTATTTACACATGTTTTTTGTATCCCTTGCCAAAATATGCATTTTTTGGTATAATCCGGCAGTCATTGACCTACTGATTGAGTGAAGAACGAGGCAATACATTTTAGAGAGATTATTAGATTTTAATACGCAGAATCACGCCGACACGAGAAGGCTCGTTTCGGTGTCGCTTGTCATTATGCCAAAAACAAGTAACACTTCTGGTACACGTCCTCAAAAGACGTTCTCAAAGTACCGAAAACCTCTTACTAAACTCCCTAACCTCGTCGAAAACCAGATTCTTTCCTACAAAGACCTTGTAGAGAAAGGTATCTCTGAGATCTTCCGTGAATTTTCACCTATTCGTGACTATTCTGAACGTAAGTTCGATCTCGAGTTCGTTTCTTTCGAACTTTCATCTCCAAAATATGATGAAGTGTACGCAAAAGAGAACAAGCTCACCTATGAAGCTCCACTTCGCGCTCGTGTTAAGCTTTCAAACAAAATCTTAAATACAGTGAAGGAGCAGGAAATCTTCATGGCAGACTTTCCTCTCATGACTGTGCACGGTACGTTCATCATCAACGGTGTTGAGCGTGTGGTTGTGCCACAGCTTGCGCGTTCTTTCGGTGTTTTCTTCGATTCTGAAGAAAACAAAGGAAAGCGCTATTTCGGTGCAAAGATCATTCCTTCACGTGGTGTATGGATTGAACTTGGTTCTGAAGCAGAAGGCGGTATCTATATTCGTGTCGATAAGAAACGTAAGTTCTCAGCGGTTGCGCTTCTTCGTATCTTCGGGTACACAACAGATGAGCAAATCAAGGATGCCTTTAAGGACCATGAAATTGCCGGCCCTCTTATGGCATCTCTCGTAGAACGCGATGAAGTGAAAACACTTCATGACGCGTATATTGAAGTATATAAGCGTCTTCGTGACGGCGATCTCGCAACTCCAGAAAACGCGAAGGAATATATTGATTCTCTCATCAGTTCCGACCGTTACGACCTTTCTCCTGTTGGACGTTTCCGATTCAACAAGCGATTCGGTAAGTCTATTGATCAGAAAGATAAAGAAGCTCAGCGTCGTACTCTTTCAAAAGAAGATCTCGTTCTCATCATCACTCATATTATTGAACTCAACAACAACCCTAACGCAGTA
>CAZCQX010000122.1:0-1925 GCA_964500955.1 uncultured Candidatus Saccharibacteria bacterium
ATTCCAACTAACGTAATTTCTATCACCGACGGACAGATATTCCTCGATGCTAACTTGTTCTATAAGGGTATTCGTCCAGCGATTGACGTGGGTCTTTCTGTGTCTCGTGTGGGTTCTTCTGCGCAGACCAAAGCGATGAAGAAGAACGCGGGTAAGATGAAGCTCGCCATGGCGCAGTATCGAGAGCTCGAGTCATTCGCGCAGTTCGATTCTGATCTTGATCATGAAACCAAGAAGACTATTGAACGAGGAAAGAGAACCCAAGAGGTGCTCAAGCAGTCAAACGGACACCCTCTTCCTACACCGCTTCAGGTTGCGTCTGTCTATGCGGTGAACAACGGGTTCCTTGATTCTGTACAGGTGGTGTCTATCGGTGAATGGGAGAGAAAGATGCATGCATACCTAAATGTATCTCACAAAGACCTTCTTTCTAAGATGGAAAAGGGGTGGGATGAAGAAATTGAGCAAGAGCTTAAAAAAGCCCTTGAGTCATATGTTCACACACATAGTGAATAGATATACGTGCGTAGCTTATACACATGCAAACAAAAGTTATCAAGCAAAAAATAAAGAGTGTCGGCAGTATTAAGAAAATCACCAAAACAATGGAAATGATTTCTGCTGCGAAAATGAAGAAGGCGATAGATCAGGCGCTCCTTATTCGCCCTTTCCATGAGGAAGCACAGCATCTCCTTGAAGATATTTCTCTTGATTTTCTCGTGAAGCATGAACTCCTCGTTCCTAACGGATCTCCACATGAGCTTGTCATCATGATTGCTTCAAACAAAGGACTCTGTGGTGGCTATAACATGAACGTGTACCGAAAACTTCTTGAGGTGTACAGTGAGGAGGAGAGGAAGAATATGAAGATGGTGGTATTCGGTAAGTACGCGGAGAAGGTTGCAAAGAAACTTCACAGAGAGGTGTTGGCGTCGTTTACTCATCATGTGACAAGTGATGATGCTCGAGTGTTGGCGCATATGATTATTGATTGGTATAAGGAGAAAAAGATTGGGACAGTGCGAGTGCTGTATACACATTTCACAAGTGCTACGATGTTTACACCGACACTTGTGCAACTGCTCCCGTTTTCTTCGGAGGGGAAGCCTGATATTCATGGAGAACCTCGATATATGTATGAGCCAAGTCAGGATGAAGTGCTCTCTGAGATTATTCCTATGATGCTTCACAACATTATTTATGGTGCAATCCTCGAAAGTTCTGCATCGGAACACTCTGCTCGTATGTTCGCAATGAAGAACGCAACGGATAACGCGAGTGAGATTCAAAAAGAGCTCAACTTATATTACAACCGAGCTCGTCAGTCAGCGGTGACTCAAGAAATATCAGAAATCGTCGCCGGAGCTTCTGCTCTCTCTGGATAAAAATAGACCAAAAGAGTATGAATACAACAAGGTGTGCATCAAATTACTAACCATCTACTAGCAACCAATTAACTAACTACCATTTTTATGAAAGGATCAATCACACAAATCATCGGACCAGTCGTCGACGTTACGTTTAACGGAGAAGTTCCAGCGATCAAGAATGCGCTTATAGTGAAAAGAGCAGACGGCACCGAGCTCACTCTTGAAGTTGCACAACATCTTGGTTTCAATGATGTTCGTACCGTTGCTATGTCTTCTACAGATGGACTCACACGAGGCATGGAAGTTGTAGATACTGGTTCTGCTATTATGGTGCCGGTCGGAGAGGAGATTCTCGGCCGTATGTTCGATGTTATCGGACATCCTATTGATGGCAAGAAAGAGGTGACCACCAAGAAGGCGTACCCAATCCATCGTAGCGCTCCTTCTTTTGATCAGCAGTCAACGAAAGCTGAAGTGCTCGAAACAGGTATTAAGGTGATCGACCTCATCTGTCCATTCCTAAAAGGTGGAAAAGTTGGACTTTTCGGTGGTGCT
>CAZCQX010000123.1:0-1917 GCA_964500955.1 uncultured Candidatus Saccharibacteria bacterium
TTGATCCTAAGTATACAGGTGAAGAAGGTCTTGTTTGGGGCCCAGAAAAGAGCATTAAGGCATTACAAGGGGAGTATGTGCAGTATGTCGATGCGCTTAGTCAAATAGACGGTCTTCAAATGAAAGCGGATAAGATTTTAAAGGACTATAAGACAATCCCAGAAGAGGAGAAAGAAAAAATACAACATCTTCTTCCGTCAGATATTGACTCTGTTAAGCTAAGAAGTGAAGTGATCAATATCGCTGCAAAGTCGGGGATAGCACTCTCTGACCTAAAAGTTGATCAAGATCCAAAAGATAAAGGAGCTTATCTTGTTTCATTTTCAATTACCGCACACTATCAACAATTCAAGGAATTGGTGGAGCAGTTTGAGAAAAGCACTCGTTTCTTCATTGTTGACAAGGTAGCAATTCAGAAACCAGAACTAGAAGAAACATCAAAGACAACTATTCAAGACGCAGAAGCTTTAAGTATTACCTTAACATTTAAGGTGTACACCAAAAAATAAGAGTAAAGATATGAACATTAGTATTCAGCAACTAGAAAAATTTGTCACAGGGGTTCTCGCGATAGCTCTCGTTGGTTTTTCTTTATACTTAGCGTATATTGTTTTTTTTACAGGACCGAAACCAACGGAAGGACTCGAGATTTCTTCCATAAATAAAACCATGTTTGCTGGCAATAAAAAACTTGAAAAAGCCGCAGAGTTTGTAAACGACCCCGCATTTAAAGAAATCTCCAAGACATTTCGTTTCACTGAGACTGCTCTCTACAAATCCTTCACTGACATCCCTGAAGATATTCCAATGAGCGATAAGCGCGGACGAGCGAACCCGTTCGTGCCTTCGTATGTTACTCCTTGATCTTTTTGTTAGTCAAAGTAAGTTAACTGAAATAGAAGCCAAAGAAATCGAGGCTGCTCTTTCGTCTAATCAAGGGTTGTTCGTTGATGACTTACTTTCTAAACAAGGGATTACTAGTGACGAGATTGCAGAAGTGCGTAGTACGCTTCACGGTCTTCCTATTTATCGTAAAGAAATCTCTCAAGATCAAGAGCTTACCAAGTATCTAAGTGTAGTACAGTCGAAACAACTCCTCGCGGTTCCTCTTGAAGTTCAAGACGAAGTACTTTTCGTGGGTATCGTTGACCCAGAGTTTGGGAACGTGCTTGGGAGTTTGCAATTTTTGTTCGGTGCCAACCATCAACCGTACAAGGTGTATCTCATCACCTTTGACGCATTCAAGAGTCATTTCGGTATTGTGGGCGACATTAAGCCAGAAGAGAAAGCAAGTGTGACCGACAAGGTGGATAATGAAGTGCTTTCGTATGTCGCAAAAGAGGATGACAAGCTTGAGGAAGATAAGGTTGAAGAAGGGGATATCGACCTCGCTAACACTTCTGGAGCCCTCGATAAGAATCTCGCCAAGCTCCCTATTCCTGAAATTTTCAGCACCGTGCTCCGTTATGCTATTGATAATGGAGCTTCCGATATTCATATAGAACATGTCGGTCTCAGTGTGCGTATTCGTGTTCGTATGGATGGACGTCTTGAGCAGATCGCCGGACTTCCAATCAAGCTTCATCCGATGGTGATAGCGCGTATTAAAGTGCTCTGTGGTATGAAGCTTGATGAAAAACGTAAGCCACAAGACGGACGTTTCAGCACAAAATTTGGTGACAGAAAGATCGACTACCGTGTGTCATCATTCCCAGGATATTATGGAGAGAAGATCGTGATCCGTATTCTCGATAGTATTAAAGGCGTACGTAAGCTAGACGAACTTGGCTTTTCTGAACTTCAGATGAAGCATATACGTGAAGCGATCGGTGCACCGTACGGAATGGTGCTCATTTCTGGTCCTACTGGATCTGGTAAGACTACAACGCTCTATTCTATGCTTAATGAAATCGACAG
>CAZCQX010000124.1:0-1892 GCA_964500955.1 uncultured Candidatus Saccharibacteria bacterium
CACATCTGGAACCTTCACAGTACCATCTGCTTGTTGATAATTCTCTATCACCGCGATAAGAAGTCGTGGGGTTGCTGCTGCGGTATTGTTGAGTGAGTGAGTATAGAGAAGTTTCCCATTCTCATCACGGTAACGAATGTTAAGACGACGTGTCTGGAAATCATGGAAATAACTTGCAGAATGTGTCTCACGATACTTATTCTGTGAAGGAAGCCACGCTTCGATATCATACTTCTTTACCTGTCCCTGTCCTAGGTCTCCACCACAGTTCACTACAGTGTGGTATGGCACACCGAGCTCTTCCATCATCTGCTCTGAATGTTCACGTATCTCCTCATGGTACTTAACAGAAGTTTCATGACTCGCTTCACAGAGGATGACCTGTTCGCACTTATAGAACTCATGCACACGAACGAGTCCTTTCACATCCTTGCCGTGACTTCCTGCTTCTTTTCTAAAACATGGACTCCAGACAATATACTTCTTTGGGAGCTGACTCGCGTCGAGAACTTCATCGCTATGATAAAACATAGTAGCAACTTCTCCTGTCCCCGCGAGATAATCATTCCCGTCCTTGTATAAATCTTCTTCACCGGCCGGAAGATATCCAGTACCAAGAAGAGTCTCGCGCTTCACAAGTGACGGCACAAGCATCGGTGTGAAGCCTTTCTTAGTCCAACGATCCATAACATACTGCCATATAGCCATTTCAAGGAGAGCTGCATCATTCTTAAGGAAGTACCCTCTGAACCCAGATGTCTTCGTGCCTCGCTCGAAGTCCACCATATCACTCTTCTCCATGAGTGTTATGTGATCGAGTGGTTCGAACGCAAATGTTGGTATCTCTCCCCATTTCTTTACTTCCATGTTGTCAGCATCACTTTCCCCTTCTGGTACAGACATATCAGGAATATTCGGTACCGCAAGCATAAGGGTGCGCCATGACTTCATTACAGAGTCGAGCTCTTCTTCTTTTTTCTTCAGCTCATCTTTTACAAGCTTCATCTTTTCGATGATATCCTGTCGTTCGAGTGCTGGAGCACTCGCTATCGCATCACTTGAAGTATTCTGTTGTGACCGCAACTCTTCCACAGAACGAAGGAGCGCTAGGCGCTTTTCATCAGTTTCAATAAGCTCGTCAACATTAAAAGAACTATGCTTTTTTGTAGCAGCAAAACGAATAAGATCGCTATTTTCGCGAATAAATTTGATGTCTAACATGATGTAAATATTCTATCATGTTTACAAACTATATGACAATTACAAAAGAAAAGAGGTATACTGTACAGCGTATGATACAAGAACATAGCCAAGAAATGTTTGACGATTTAGAAAATGTTACCCCGCGGATCTCTATTAAAAGAGAACATTATCATTATGCTCCGAAAACGTTTGGTGACAAGGTTGCAAAAAAAATTGTTCACCTTTCAGCATCGTGTGCTGACTTTCTCTTCAGAGAGCGTTATGGGCATCGCGCAATAGTTCTTGAAACTATTGCTTCTGTCCCTGGAATGATTGGAGGGGCACTTCAGCATCTGAAGTCTCTTCGTTTTATTCGTGATGACAAGGGATGGATTAAGGCGCTCCTTGATGAAGCAGAAAATGAACGTATTCACCTCCTTGTGTATAGTGAGATAGCTCGTCCTACAGCATTTGAACGTTTTCTCATTATCGCAGTCCAGGTCTTCTTTTGTATTGTGTACTTCACGTTGTATTTTATTTCCCCAAGAACAGCACACCGTGTAGTTGGATACTTCGAAGAAGAAGCAATACACAGCTACGAAACCTACCTAAGTCTCGTACAACAAGGTGTACATGAGAATATTCCTGCAACCGCACTAGGAAAGTCGTACTGGAACTTGCAAGATGATGCACGTCTCACTGACATGATA
>CAZCQX010000125.1:0-1877 GCA_964500955.1 uncultured Candidatus Saccharibacteria bacterium
GCAAACTAGTGAGTTCGGTTCTTGGAACAAGCGAAACTACTTCGAGCAATGCGAGGTAGGTCTATGATCTAGGTCTTGTCTCTGAGTTGATACATTCTTATCGTACATAAAGTTTCCACAAGATTTGTGCTAACTTAGGGTGATACAAGTAAATCATCTTGCTTGTATGGGGTATATTTTTATTTCTCAAGCGTGGTATCATTAACGACACAAAGCACAACCAGAGAACCTTACGAATAAAGCTCCGCAATGGTGTGGATTACTCGCAAGGTTTCCATTTGAGGGTGGTGTTTTGTTGTCTACCTTTTAAAAATTAAAAACCTTACGATGTATTTTAATAAAATAGCGATTACGCTTTTAGTAATCTTTTCTATATGTGCAAGTTTTGTAATTGGATTCTTTGCAGGAAACTTCTACCTTAAAGTTCAAGCAGAGGCAGAGGTTCGGGTTTCGTCAGACAGATTACAGCAAAATTTTCTAAAAACTTTAGAGCAAACTAAAAACGATAATATCACTCCTCAAGAAGCATATAAACAACTTTTACTAGAAAGGCAAGCTGAGGTGGAAAGAATAAGAGCAAAGTTACAATAGTTGATTTTACCCCTGGAAGGAGTAGAATTCTTGGCATGAAGAAACTAGCACCTGAAGACCTTAAAACCGTCCTTAGAATAGTTGAGGATGGTTGTTATAACTGCAATAAGCTTATGAAGATGGCACTTGTAATGCAGTCAATGGTGATAAGGGATGTGAGTCAATTTTCTGAAGAATTAATTAAGATTGCTAGAGATAGCGGAGTGAAAATTGAAGAGAGACATAGCAAGACAATGGATCTGTCCTATACAGCAAATATCTGCCCACACTGCGATGTAATGATTGGCATGAATTTCACATATAGATATATTTATTCTTACGTAGTTAAAGATATGGAAATTGATAATGATTTACTTATTCATATAACAGAAGAAAAGATACTAATTATTTAAAATCAAAATGAAAGAAAAAGATTTCTGGACTACAGTTGATAAATATATGGATCTCATTTTTAAAATATTACTATTAGTATTAGTTTTGACGCTTGTAGTAATCTCTATTTCTTTTGTTCCAAACCTTGATTCAACACAAAAAGTATTTAGTGTTATAGGTTCGTTGTCTTTAGGGGTTGCCGTGCTTACTTATCTCTACAAGAAAAAACAAGATGAGACCCTTGCTGCAATAGAGTAAATTTCTTTTTTTAGAAATGAGATCATACCTCAATCTAAAATTGTAGATGACAAAATAAAAAGTAAAAATAAAAACACCCCTCTTCACATGGAAGAGGGGTGGGACTCGGTCAAATGCCAACTAAGGAGACCATCCCTTAATCGCGGTATTGGGTCGCTTGCGTTTGTGACCATCCATCCCCCACCTTTCTTGACGCAAAGCTTCCAGGGAATCCACCAAGAAGCCGGGAGCATGTGTATACTACCTCTTAGCATAAATAATGTCAAACGAACAATTCTTCTAAGGCTGTGCTCTGTCAGAAAGTTCTTTCTGTTATACTTAGCTATATGGAAAATATTGTACGTGTTGGTGTCGGTGTTTTTATTTTTAGAGATGGAAAGTTTTTGATGGGGAAACGTCTTGGGTCGCACGGGGAGGGGAGTTGGTCAGTCCCTGGAGGGCATCTAGAATTCGGTGAGAGTTTCGCTGATACGGCAAGACGAGAGACTCTTGAAGAGACTGGTGTGCATATTAAAAATATACGATTCGGTGCGGTTACCAATGATTATTTTGAACTAGAAAAGAAACACTATGTTACTGTGTGGATGCTTTCAGATTACGATCACGGTGTGGCGAGTATTCTGGAACCCAACAAGTTCGTAGAACAAGGATGGTTT
>CAZCQX010000126.1:0-1876 GCA_964500955.1 uncultured Candidatus Saccharibacteria bacterium
ATCTCAAGTCGCTTCTTGAACTTCTTAAGAATAGCCTGTTCTTCTTTTGTGAGTTCTCGCTTTCGTTCTGCTTTTACAAGCACGTCATGGAACTCTTCTATATCTCTTCGTAACGCTGAGACGTTCACACGAAGTGTGTTCTCTGCTTCTTTAAGATTTCTCTTAACTCTACGTCTAAATCTATTGAACTGTACAAAGGAGTACCACAGTGTCGCAAGTACCATGAGCACCGAAATGATGATGATGAGAAGAACAGAGAGCCAGTTCATCACGAAGATTCCGAAACGAACAAGCATCATACGTTCCACTACTATCACTCGAGTGTCAGTATAGTCACTCACCGATCCACGACCATCGAGCGCTCTTACTCTCATCTCATACACTCCGGACGCGAGACCGTCCTCCCATACGAGACTGAACACTCCTCCCTCATTTGCTTGAGCTTCCTTGGTGAGAACTTTGTTGTTTTCGTTAGTGAGGGTAACTTCTACTTTCGCTTGAGGGTACGTAGCCCCGACAACTTTGAATCTATTATCGAAATCAACTTTCTTTGTATATTCAGTAATAACCGGAGGTGAAATAGCCTGTACTGTGAAATCAAGGGAAACAGTGCTTGTATTCCCAGCATTATCAATAGCGTTGATAGTAACGGTGTGGTTGCCCGCTGATTGCTTAGGAAGACGATAAAGATTTGAAGGATCAAGTGCTACGTCTACAGGCTGACCATTATCAATACTCATCGTTAATTTAGCAACACCAGAAAGGGAGTCTTCTGCTTGCACAGAAACTGCTGGTGTAGTATTGGTGGTAACAGAACCATCAGGGAAAGACGCTTTGAGAACTTCTGGTGCCTGAGAGTCTATTTGGAATTTATACGTTGCAACACTTCCCCATCCGCTTTTGTTTTTAAACTGAGCGTGGAAATAGTACACGCCGTCAGTATCAACAGTGAAAGAACGATTAGCAACCGGTGGATCGTACACTTTAGAAGGGGTGTCTTTTTCCTTTTCGCTATAGATAGTGCGCACCGCTGTCACACCAGAAGGAACTTTCCACTCAAACGATGCATCTTTTCTACTATACCACTTGGTGCTGTCTGGGTGTGTTGGGGAAGTGATCGTTGGTATCACCGCTTCTGCGACCTTTGGTTTTTCTTCTGTAGTAACTTCGTCCTCATTAATATACACAAATGCTGACCCTGTAGTCTTGAGCACATCGGTAGCGTTACCGTCATTAGCTAACACAGACCCTGACTTAACAGCGATACTCACATTCCCCGCTTGTTTAGCTTTAAAGGTAACAGAGATAACCTTTCCTGATGCTTTACTATATCCTGGATTAAGAGCGACCCCTTCTACAGATACTGTGCCTTTTGTATTAGAAAATGAAGGCTCTTCCGCCCAAAGGTTAATGAATGTTCCAGACTTAGAAAGTGAAGTAACCTCAAGCGCATCTCCTGGAAAAGAGAGGAGCGCAGACACTGCATTGATAGACTCAATGTTGTTGGTAACCATGAGATCAACAGAGAACGTCTTGCCCACTTTTGTAGTAACAGAGGAAGGGCTCACAATAAGATTCGCAGCATAGCTATAAGAGATGCTTACGATACACAGCGCAACACCTAAAAACAACTTACGGAATAAGTTTATTTTTGATGACTTGAAAGAACTTAGTATGTGTGCCATATATGACAAGAAGTAGTAGAGCAAGTGTGCTTATACCTATAAGTATAATCGAAGGAACGCGAGTTGTGTTCGAGTTTTCAACAGGTGGTATCGTGTAGAAGGTGTACGACCTGTTAGCATATTCAACTTTTACATGTATGTACCTTGATCTATCCTGAAACGTGAGGACATAGGGATTAGTTACTGTGTGC
>CAZCQX010000127.1:0-1838 GCA_964500955.1 uncultured Candidatus Saccharibacteria bacterium
GCTGTTAAAAAAGTCGGTAAGACAAAGGAGCATGGAACTATAGTTGCCTTTGAACCAGATGCAGTTATTTTTAAAGAAGGAATAAAGTTCGATTTCAATTGGCTAGTAAATATGGTACGTCAACAAGCATATTTGGTAAAAGGACTTCGTATTACTACTATTGACGCTCGAGAAGTTCAGGAGCTTGATCTTGAGGACGATACGTTTTATTTAAGCGATCTCAATCTCCAAGTCCCATCACAGACTTTCTTCTTCGAAAATGGTCTTACCTCACTTGTAAAATTCAACAATCAAATTCTCAAACCAATTCATAAGAATATTTTTTATGTTGAAAAGAAAGTCGAAGGAGTTGAATCAGTAGAAATTGCCTTACAATACGCCGATGACATAACTTCACGTATTCTTGCTTTTGCAAACAATATTCATACACCAGAAGGTGGAACACATATTACAGGTTTCAAAACTGCACTTACTAGAAGTCTCAATAGCTATGCCAAAAACAATAATATTGCTAAGAATGGCGACGAAACATTTACAGGAGACGATGTTCTAGAAGGTCTAACTGCTGTTGTATCTGTTAAATTAAGAGAAATTCAATTCGAAGGCCAGACAAAAGCAAAACTTGGTTCAGTGGAAGCACAGGGAGCAGTGGCTACAGTTTTTGGAGAATCATTCTCAGCTTTCCTCGAAGAAAATCCAGATGATGCAAAGTCAATTTGTACAAAGGTTATTCTTGCTATGAAAGCAAGAAAAGCTGCCAAGGCAGCAAAGGACAGTGTACTTCGAAAGGGTGCACTAGAAGGTATGACACTTCCAGGAAAGCTTGCTGACTGTCAATCAAATGACGCTTCAGAATCAGAACTCTTCATTGTGGAGGGAGACTCTGCGGGTGGTTCTGCTAAGATGGGGCGTGATCGTCGTACGCAGGCGATACTCCCACTTCGTGGAAAGATATTGAACGTTGAACGTGCGCGACTTGATAAGATGCTTGGTTCAGAACAAGTGAAGAATCTTGTGCTTGCTATGGGGGCTGCAATTGGTGACACGTTCGATATTGGTAAGGTGCGCTATCACAAGATGATTATCGCAACTGATGCGGACGTCGACGGTGCTCACATCCGTACGCTTCTTCTTACGTTCTTCTATCGTTACTATAAGCCAGTGATTGAGGCTGGATATGTCTACATAGCACAACCGCCACTCTATAAAATTTCTTACAACAAGGATGTTCGCTATGCTTATTCTGATGAAGAGAAGGTACGAGTGCTTCGTGAGATGGGCTTCGGTGATATCGCAGAAAGTGCTGAGGCGATACAAGGGGAAGGGGAAGAGGTTGCCGAAGAAGAAGATGAAGAAGTTGTTGTGAAGAAGAGCGGAAAGAAGCCAAGCATTCAGCGCTACAAGGGTCTTGGAGAAATGAACCCAGAAGAACTCAAAGAGACAACCATGGATGTGAACAATCGTACACTTAAGGTTGTTTCTGTACACGAGGCAGAAGAAGCAGACAAAGTTTTCGAAATGCTCATGGGAAATGAAGTCGGTCCACGTAAAAGTTTCATCCAGACCTACGCGAAGCAGGCGAATCTCGATATCTAATTATTAAGAATAAAATAACCACTACAAAAAAAGACAAGAGAACTTGTCTTTTTTTGTGATTCTTAGTAGAGTTACATATAGCAATTTCGCTCTTTATGGAGGTGTGATATGAGTACTGTCGTTATTTCTGGTGCAACTATTGAGGTGTTCCATGAAGTGTCTTCTCTTGCACACTGGTACTCGGTAGAACATGTAAAACCAGAAGAAGGTATGTCATTCGGTCTTGTTGGTATGTGTGTTTC
>CAZCQX010000128.1:0-1836 GCA_964500955.1 uncultured Candidatus Saccharibacteria bacterium
GTTCGGGTATTCGTTATTGGGGTTTGGTGCGAGTTTATGATGTGGGGTGTATAAACTCTGGAATCCGCTATTTATCTCGAGAAAAATAAAACTGCTTGCGTAGTGTTTCGCTAGCAAGCAGTTTTTGGTTCCACTTTAGAAAAGAAAGTGGGTATGTATTAAACGCTGAAATTCACCAGGATGCGATTATTTGTACCTTGAAGGAAATACGGAAAAAACAAACAGCATGAACTTCTTAAGCGTATCCTTGAAACTTCCCCTTTCTCCGAAACATTTTTTCTCGAGGGTTTCAACGATCGCCTGTGCACACTTCCTGTCCGGAACAAATACCGTGTATGAGCTCTCAAAAACACGAACCTCGCAAGGATTATTGCCCCCACATACTTCGTGAAATGAGTCTTGAATAATGGTCACCGAATTCTTCTGTTGATCTTTATTGAAGAGCAACATTTGAATTCGAAGAGTTCGGCTTTCTTTCTGATAATAGCAGTAAGTGCTCAAGGCTTCATAGCCTTTTTCAAGAAGACTCTCGTTTCCTTCTTTCATAGTAACCTCTCAAGCGTTGTCATAATATTCTCCGAAATAGAGAGTATTTCTCGGTTTGAAAAAACCCTCTTTTCGAGGGATCTCTTTGTAAATGTGCTGCGCAGAAAGCCTATCACAAAAAATGAATTTTGTCCAGGTAGTCAACTAAAATAGTGTATTGTCTACAGTTCTTCTATATCGCCTTGGCTCAAATATTTTGGAATTTTTTCCCATTCGCTGAGCACCTTCTCCATTCCCGCTTCACTTGTAAACCAATCGTCTTTCGTAAAACCGTAAATTTCGTACGTGACTGGAATGAATTTTACCGTTTTTGGAAAATGCTTTTTAAGTGTCATGAGCGCTCGGCGTGAATGGTAATGGTTAACAACGGCAATAATCTTTTTTATCATATTAAAACCAATTTCTTTTTCAATGACCTCTTTTGAAAATAAGACGTTTTCCAGGGAGTTGGTTGATTTATCCTCCAAGAGGATATCTTTTTGATCGACGCCTAAAGTCACTAACTTCTTACTCATCTCCTCGGACTCATTCTCTCCGGTTATTCTGTTGATACCGCCGCTCACTAAAATTCTATCAACAAGCTTGTTCCGATATAGTTCATACACCGCGTTTATTGCTTCTTGATGACGAGTGCCAAAAACTAAGGCTAAGTCCGCTTTCTGCGGTTCGGATCGTAAAAAAATATATTCCGTTATTTTCTGTACTTCTTCTTGGTTCATACTCGTATCATTTGCTGATAGTGGCGAACGCCTTACAATGACACTCTACCATATCGTCAAAAAAGAAAAAGGGCTCCCCAAATCGTTGTTAACGACTTGAGAAGCCCATGTATAAACGTCAATCATCCATCCAACGGTACTGCTCCGGGAACGTCCGAAAAACCTTATTGACCAGAATTGAGTGAATCCTTCCAGCCAAATCAGTTGCGGAAAATTCTCGGATGTTAAGAACTGAGTGAGGTAGTTTTGCAGCAGAAACCACGAATTGCTCTATAGTCACGAGCCGATCCTTGAGTTGGGTTATCTGCCTCGTTACATCCCGAAGGCTAAATCCTGACTTTGCCCAAGAAATCAATGCTTGTAGCACTTCTCTCTCGAGAGCAAAGAGCGACTTGTTCAGCGCATTAAAGTCTATTCGCTGGTCGCAAGCCGGCGCTTTTTTGATAGCCCACAGCTCCTTTTGGTAAGATTTCTTGAAGAGGTCGATCCACTCCACCGATATGGTTTTCATAGCCATATAGATGGCGGCGATGACCGGATTTACAAGATACTCATGGTAGCCCTCAAGAGG
>CAZCQX010000129.1:0-1674 GCA_964500955.1 uncultured Candidatus Saccharibacteria bacterium
TTTTCTAAAATTTTCAATTTCCCCAACAAGAAGATCCCTCATTTTTTTTATTATTAAAGTAAATTGTCAACACTCCATGTTTAATAATCCTTGTATAAGTACCCTTTCCCCGTTTTTGTGTCACAACAACCTTCATAAACTGAGTCTTTTCAACACCAAGTTCTTTAATCCAAAAGTTACAAACTTCTTTTTTATTCATTGAACCAAAAATTTGAAGTCCAAATTTTAAGTCTGATTTTTTGACATTAAAAAACACCTCAAGAAATCGTATGAAAGCACTGATAAGATCTGGGTCAGTATTTCCGAGTCTTACAGAGTATCGGTTTGCTTTTGTTCCTTCTCCCCAATACAAACCAATACCGAGACCAAATAAAAAAGAGTTTTTTTCTATTTCTGGTTTAGAAAAAGAAAACGGATCTCCGTTTGGATTTTTCTTAATATACACCCCTTCTGCGATTGTTCTACGTGTTACATTGTGACACTTCATCCAATAAGAAACCTTGTTCTGAGAACACTGCAAATGTTCAGAGATTTCCTTCATTGAAAGTTTTTTATTAAAATAAAGATCTCTCAATATTGCCTCTTGAATCATTTTGGTTTAATTATACTATTATAATAAATAAGTATACTATATTAGTTGATAGAAATGATTTTTGATGGTGAGTGGTGACCGCTTATAATGCGGATACTTTTAGAAGGAAAAAGCTTTCGTATAATCTCTAATACTCTTGTGTTCGCTCTGTTATTTTCTGCTTTTACTGTAACCCAGATACGGTACTCATCATCTTTAATCTGTTCAACTTTTTCTTCTCTAGCTTCCGGTATCACTTTTATTTTGATGTACATGCGTCTATTTTTTCTTGCCTATTATGTTTTCTTTCTTCATTCTATACTCATCAATAAGCTTATGATTACCCGAGAGGAGCACTTTAGGGACTCGATACTTCTTCCCGTTATGTTCATAGATTTCTGGTCTTGCATAAATTTCATGAGATGCAATACGTTTCTCTTCAAGTGACAGCTCATCATTGAGCACCCCTTTCACCTGTCGAGATATAGCATCGATACACACCATCGCTGGAAGCTCTCCTCCTGTTAACACATACTCGCCAATACTCCACTCTTTTGCTTTCAAAATCTTTTTGACACGACTATCGATTCCTTCATAACGACCACAAATAAAAATAATATCAGTGTATCCTTTCGCTGATTTCTGTGCGTGAGTATTGGAGAACATTTCTCCCCCTGCATTAAAGATAACGATAAGCGTCTTCGGCTTCACTCCTCGTAGGGTAAGTTTTTTATTTCTCTTCTCAATGTCTTTTTGAATCTTTTGTACGCAGTTAATGATAGGATCAACCCACATCACCATTCCAGGCCCCCCGCCGTACGGCTTACCATCAACTCGGCGATGTTTGTCAGTCGTATATTCACGAAGTGCGTAGGTCTTCCCCTCTATTAACTTGTTCTCTATCGCGCGTGAAATAATAGACTCAGCGAAGTAGCTGACGAACATATCAGGAAAAATAGTTACCACATGGAAGCGGACGGGTTGCTGTTTCATAGCAAAATACTAACACAGCACTTGGCTGTTGGCTATTAGCCCTTGGCGAAAAAAACAAAAGCGCTTTACGGCGCTTTTGTTAGCTAAAAGCCAATCGCTAAGAGCTAAAG
>CAZCQX010000130.1:0-1662 GCA_964500955.1 uncultured Candidatus Saccharibacteria bacterium
TGGTTATGCCTGGAGACACTACAAAGTTCACTGTTAAGCTTCTTGCACCTATTGCTCTTGAAGAGCAGGGACGTTTCGCTATCCGTGAGGGTGGTAAGACTGTTGGAGCAGGTGTGGTAACAAAGATCCTCGCATAATTGCGTGTGATCGCTTAACCAAACAAAATTAAAATCATTACGAGCATGGCAGCAACAGCAACTAAAAAAACAGCAAAGAGTGGAAAGACACAAGAGACTCAAAAGCTTCGTATTCGTGTACGAGCGTATGAGAGTAAGGTGCTCGACGCATCTGTAAAGCAGATTATCGATACCGCTCGACGCTTCGAAGCTGTGATTCTTGGCCCAATCCCACTTCCTACAGAAATTAAGCGTTACACTGTGAACCGAGCATCCTTCGTCTACAAGAACGCTCGTGAACAGTTCGAAATGCGTGTACACAAGCGTCTTATCGACATTGTGAACCCTCAGCCAAAGTTGATCGAAGCCCTCACGAATCTATCACTTCCATCTGGAGTTGATATTGATGTGAAAATGGCATAATCGGTCGGTTATAGAGAGCACGAAATTAAATTACTACTATGAAATTCGCATTAGCAACAAAACAACACATGACCCAGTTCTTCGGAGAAGATGGGAAAGTGCACCCAGCCACAGTACTCAAGGCTACGCCTGTTACTGTGACCGCGGTCAAGACCACAGACAAGGATGGCTATGAAGCTATTCAGGTTGGTCATGGTGAACAAAAAACCACCCGCCTCTCAAAGGCTCTCCTAGGACATCTTAAGGGTACTGCCTATGCGGTAGTAAAGGAATTCCGTACTGCTCCTGGTGACATCGCTCCTGGTGCTACTATTGCGTGTGACATTTTCTCAAAAGGAGATGTTATCACCGTCTCTAGTACCTCAAAAGGAAAAGGTTTCCAAGGAGTTATGAAGCGCCACGGTTTTACCGGTGGATGGGGACAGCACGGACAGAAGCACTCTATGCGTGAAGCTGGTTCTATCGGAGCAACAGGTCCACAGAGAGTTCTTAAAGGAAAGCGCATGGCCGGACGTATGGGAAGTGATAAAATCACCCAGAAAAGCGTCACCATTCTCGACATCGACTCAACCAACGGGCTTATTCTCGTGAAGGGGGCAGTCGCAGGAAAGCGCGGAACTCTTGTCGAACTAAAGGGATAATTACACATTTATGAAAGTCAACGTTTATACAACAGAAGGAAAAGTGA
Source organism: uncultured Candidatus Saccharibacteria bacterium (assembly GCA_964500955.1). GTDB lineage: Bacteria > Patescibacteriota > Minisyncoccia > Phycocordibacterales > UBA5272 > UBA11704. Next base: position 1,228 of record CAZCQX010000130.1, read on the forward strand.
GTCGAACCATCGAAGTTCCAGAAGCTATCTTTGGAGCTAAGTGGAATGCTGACCTCGTTTCTCAGGTGCTCTATTCTCAGGCGTCTAACCGTCGTGCTGGAACTGCGCACACTAAGGACCGTTCAGAAGTTCGTGGTTCACACATTAAGCCATGGAACCAAAAAGGGTCAGGACGCGCTCGCCATGGTTCACGTCAGTCTCCACTCTGGAAAGGGGGAGGTGTTACATTCGGCCCTCGTAATGATAAGGATTACAAGAAGATTATTCCTAAGGGAATGAAAGTTTCTGCGCTCTTCTCTCTTCTTTCTGCAAAGGTAAAAGCAGGGAAAGTGCTCTTTGTTGATGAAGTTCCACAGGCAAACGGTAAGACCAAAGAAGCTGATCTTTCTATGAAGGGTCTCACTTCTATCGAAGGGTTCAAGACTCTTTGTTACA
>CAZCQX010000131.1:0-1652 GCA_964500955.1 uncultured Candidatus Saccharibacteria bacterium
CACTTCTTTCTGGTGATTCGAAAACATGTCTTCTCACTAATGAACAAATTGTGGTAGGTGGTGGTCTTGATATTGCAAACGTTCTTATCTATGGTGATGGTACCAATGTGCCTAAGTACAGAAGTTATAATAAGGTTACAGGAGTACTCTCTGCAGAGACTGGTACTTTTACAGCAACAGTTGGCCCTACATGGATTGTGCGTACTGCGCCGAATCGCCATATTGCACTAGCCGGATATTATGACTCTACCGGAACACTTACTATTATGTGTTTCGATGGTACAAACTGGAATCAGGAATTCCAAGCTGCTTCTGGTGGAGTTGGTAACCGTCATCGTTTCGATATTGCTTATGAAGAAGCAACAGGTGATGCGCTTATTGTGTACAGTAAAGGTTCACACGTGTTCGCTCAACTTGGGTACAGGACAAAGCCAGGCACAGAAGGATGTGGCGCCTCTTCGTGGACTTCAGAATCACTTTTTGACCCAGCGAGAACTTCAAACGATATTATGTATGTGAGACTTTCTTCAGATAAGAGAGACGCTTCTAATTTGATTGCTATGTCATGGATCGACACAAGCGAAGACCTGTCTGCTGCGATATGGAATGGTACTGCTTTTACTAACGAGCCAACCGCAGTGACAGATAACAACCTTGAAAGAGCGTCTGCCTCGCACGACATAGAGAACTTCGACCTTGAGTACGAGTCTGTATCAGGAAACCTGATGCTTGTGTGGAGTAATGCGAACGGAAATAACGGGGTAGGAGGTGTGCGGTATAGAAGGTGTACCGGAGGAACAGCCTCATGCGCGTGGGGGGCGGTAACAACCCCTCCAACCTTTGCAGATGATGCAACTAACCTAGACCTATCTGTTAATCCTTTTAGTAACGAAATGGTCTTTGCGTCCATTGGTAACGCGGGTGGCGATCTTCAGATCGGGTATTGGAACGGTTCTGCATGGACCAACACTGCGAACGCCGATACTTCATGTAACGTACCTTTCACTGGGTCTAAGTTGGTCACTACAGGGTGGCTTATCAACGGAACAACAACCCGATCTGTGGTCGTGTATTCTGACCTTAATTCACCTAACATTAACTGGTACACAGGGAATGGAGGGGTGTTCACTCGTCAGTCTGATTTCGTGCCAACTCCACTTATGGCTAGAGGGAGAGGGTACATGGACATACAGATGAGTCCTATTGATAGCAACATGCTTATGTTTGGCACTTCAGATAGCGCAAACGATCTCCATGTGAAACCTCTTACCCTGCAAGCAAATGGAACATTCGTGTGGGGGAACCCGCTTTCAACCGCAGTTGAAACAACGCTCCCTCAAACTATCTCATCTCCTTTTTCTTTCTCATGGTGGCAAAAATAATACACAAAAAAATACCAGGATTCACTCTTATTGAAATGACGCTTTACGTTGCTATATGTTCTATTCTTCTCTTCTCACTTTCTACACTTTTTGCTCATCTTGTTGGTGCGCGAGTTAAGAGTCAAGCGGTGAATGAAGTTAACCAACAAGGGGAGTTCTTGTTGTACTCTCTTACGTACGCTATTAGAAATGCCCAGTCAGTAGATGTGCCACTACTAGGAACATCTTCTCAGAGTATGTCTCTTACAACGTTTACACCATCTCTTAATC
>CAZCQX010000132.1:0-1588 GCA_964500955.1 uncultured Candidatus Saccharibacteria bacterium
TATGGGGCACTCGGTATCTTCATTGCTTCTCTTATAGAAGAAATGTTATCAATCCCGTCGCTTCTAATTGCAATCACAACAAGTGTTGCGGTTCTTTCAAATCAGCCTGTAAATTATGGTTCAATTTTCGATCTCATCTTTATAGTCACTTTACCTGCGACTTTGGGTATTTTTTTTGGTTCCTTTTTTATTTATGGGCTAGCTTATTATCTAGGAAAGCCGTTTATAAATAAATTTGGAAAATATTTTGGGGTCAGTTGGAAACAAATCGAAGCAGCCGAGAAGAAAATGGAGGAAAGTGACGCTGACTCATGGTGGTTGTTTTTGGCTCGTGCCACACCTATACTTCCTTTTGCTCTTATTAACGCTTTCTGTGGGGTTGTCAGGTGGCCGATTGTGTCGTATTCGATTATTACTTTTTTTGGTGGGTTGATTAGGGTGCTTACCGTAAGTATCATAGCTTGGTGGGTAGGTGCCTTTATTTACAAGAGGCTACATTACTGGTTTTTCTTTGAAAAGCTGGTTCTTATTGGGATTATACTTTCAATTGTCATATATTTTGGTTTTAGGTTTTATAAAAGTAGGGGTGATAATATAGATAAATAAGATTATGAAGAACCTTCTTAAATTTTTTGATAAATTTGAAGACCATGTTAGGGGGCATTTGTCGCGGTATCCTGTCATTTATTCTCTTATCGGCGGTTTCGCTGTAGTGCTTTTTTGGTGGTCGGTTTGGGAGATTGCAAATCTACTAAAATGGAATCCATATGTGACTCTAATTATTAGTGTTTGTGTCTTACTTGCTACGGGACTTTTTGTATCTTTCTTCGTTGGAGATACTATTTTGATTTCAGGTATTAAAAAAGAAAAAAAACTTATAGAAAAAACAGAGGAAGAAGTAGATGAAGAGGTTGGGTTCCTTAAAAAGGTTGATGAAGAATTAAAAGAAGACATAAGAGAAAGAAAGATCTTAATAGAAGAAGTGACAGAGTTAAGAGAAGAAATAAAACATTTATCAGAAGATAAAAAATTACATGGTTAGACAAAATAAAATTTTATTCGTGTTTTTTGTTTTTTCAATAATAGGGCTTATTGACTCAGCATATCTTTTCTATGAGAGAGTGACTAGTGGCGTTTTGAAGTGTGTTATTTTTGAAGGGTGCCAGACTGTTGCAAATAGTTCATATTCTGCGATTTTGGGGGTACCACTATCGTTACTTGGAATTATTTTTTACTCGGTTTCTGTGTTACTGGGGGTGTATTTTTCAAAAAAGAATAGTTCTATGTCCCTTCTTATATTACAGATATGGAGCGTAATAGGTTTTGTTGACTCGATGTATTTTGTAGTCGTTCAGGGGGTATTCATAAAAGCTTTCTGTGTGTACTGTCTTTTGTCGGCTCTTTCAGCGACAATCATTTTGTGTACAGCCATACTTTTGAAAAAGAGAGAAATTGAATTAGTAATTAATTAATTTTTTATATATGAGACACTTAGCAAAACTTTTAATCATCGCACTTTCATTACTTGCTATTGCAAAGTATGGAGCTGTGGCGGGGGATTCACATGGGATACGTCCCGGGAAGCGAA
>CAZCQX010000133.1:0-1586 GCA_964500955.1 uncultured Candidatus Saccharibacteria bacterium
CATAAGAATGTAGTCTCCTTCCTTTATGTTGTTATAGAAAGGATTCTGACGCTTGAGATCTTCTGGATCCTGCACACGAACAATGTCAGTTGGGGAGAGTGATGGCAACATTTGGTGTTTCGCAACACGCGAGATGATTTCTGATTTGGACACCACAACCTCGTTTGCAAAGGTGGTGCTTGCGAAATGGTACACACCATACGCCACGAAAAGTCCTAGTACCACAAAGGTGCTATACCTCACAAAAGAATGAAATAAAGGAGAGAGAAGCACTCTCTTCGCAACTTTCTTGCTTCCTCGTTTCACCAAGCGGGTAAGCTTCGGAGAAGTGACGGTTATTTTTTTAGACACAAGGTTCTTTGTTTCACGGCGAGAGACGGATGATGACGGACGAGAAGAGGTTTGTGGTTCTCTTTTTTTAGTTGTTTTAGAGGAGGTGGTTTTTCGTGTAACGGGTCCAGAAGCTACAGAACTCTTGGTACTTGTAACAGAAGTATGTGTCCGTGAAACTTTCTTAGGAGATCGAACTTCTGTGGAAGTTTTTGATTGTCGAGTGACAGATGGCATCGTACCTACAAGTGTACAACCTAAAGGACAAAAGTAAAAGACAGTTTCACACCTTTTCTGTGGAAATCTACAAAAGTATTGATTCCACAAGAGCAAATAGGTGTGGTGCAAAGATTCCGTAAAGGACAGAAGCTGTGATGATGGCACCTACCATATACAACGGGTTAAAAATCATTCTTTGTGAAAAGGTAACCTTTGGAAAAAGAGCCTGAATGATAGCCATGCCGTCAAATGGTGGTATAGGGATGAGATTGAAAAAAGCGAGTGAAACGTTCACTGACAAAACAGTAAAGATTGCCTTAGCAAGGCTTTCCGTCATCACCCCTTGAAGTAAAAGGATTTTGAAGACTACTCCTGCCATAAAAGCAATAAGGAGGTTAGTGAGAATCCCCGCTGATGCCACGAAGGCTTCTCCGATTCTTGTACGAAGATTGTGAGGGTTGTATGGAACGGGCTTCGCCCACCCGAAAAAGGTACCCGCGGTCAGGAACGCAAGAAACGGCACAATCACAGACCCCACCATATCAATGTGGGCGAAGGGGTTAAGGGTAAGTCTTCCCGCTCGATGTGCTGTATAATCCCCTTGTACGTACGCTGCATACCCATGCGCAAGCTCGTGTAACATGATAGAAAAGATAATAATGAGAAACGGAAAGACGCTTTGTGAAATGGTGATAGTTTCAAACATATGAAACAGTATAGCAGAAATCTTTTTCACGATTCTTGTAACTATGTTGGTAACATTCTACAGATGTCACCCTTTCTAATATAGAGCAGTAGGTAGTACGGGGTATGTAGGATTTTTAGGTTCTACACTTAAAGCTCTAGAAAGAATACAGGACAGATAACCAAGGATGAAACAGAGATTGCAAAAAGTGAAAGAACATGGTAAGATTACGAAACTACATTTTAGTCACTCGGAAGACACCATACTCCGAACGACTCATTTACGAATAAACTCATACGAAAACCATGGCAAACATCTGTCCACTTTGCGAAAAAGGATCTAAAGTAGTTGG
>CAZCQX010000134.1:0-1570 GCA_964500955.1 uncultured Candidatus Saccharibacteria bacterium
GCTTTACGCTGGAGAAACCGCATCAGCAGGCGCAATCATCGTTCGCCAGCGCGGTACTCGTATCCTCCCTGGAAAGAATGTTGGTCTTGGAAAAGATCACACCCTCTACGCCCTCAAAGAAGGAAAAGTATCTTTCAGCGAGCGTCGTATGAAGCATCTCGATGGAACAACAAAGCGCAAGAAAATTGCAAACGTTGACGCTCTCAACTAAATGCAATCTCTAAAAAATCCCCGAAGGAATCCTTCGGGGATTTTTTGTTACTTTTTAAAAACGCTGAGTCATGGACAGACAGCACACAAAGTAGACAAAACTTTTTTTACCGTGTACTATGGAACACTTAGTGTTCTTTTAAACCTGTTACCATAAGGGATTCCATTGTGACAAGAAAGCAACGATATCTCACCTATTCCAGCACTGCACTTGCGGTGACCATCTTCATACTTTCGTACACCGCAAAGATTATACTCGACTATCGAGGCACCACCACACATGACAAACCTGAAGTCCTGTTCCACGTGTGGAGTATGGTGGTCTTGGTCTTCGTATCTTCTATCCTAGCGATATGGTTCGACAAAAAAGCAGAGGAGCTTGAAGAGTGAAATCCACCCCCGATGCCAAGCATCGAGGTGTCTAGAGGTTCGCTCCACTCACACCAGACTCGAGACAAACTCAACAAAAATGAAAAAACCGCTCAAGCGCATCTCCTTGGGCGGTTTTATTCTATATGACTACTTCACGGTAACCTTGAACTCTGCAGTTCTCTCACCTTGAGCAAGGGTTACTGTATACACTCCGAGGGATTTGATATGAGTCCCGATACGAAGCTGTTTCGGATCTATAGAGAGCCCTGTTACAGAGAATATCACCTCTGCAATATCTACCTCCTTCACCTGAGCGAAGAGCTGTCCTTTGTCGTCATGTTTCTTGTTGGAGATAACAATATCGGATTGTTTCAATTTTTCTGCAAGACTCAAAAATGTATTGACCGCAGTTTCTTTCTGGCGCAATTTCGATTCTTCTTTTGCCTTCCATTTCGCAAGCTCACTTGGTGTTGCCTGAAGCGCATCACCTTTCTTGATGAGGACGTTGATGGCGTAGCCGTCTGCCACTTCCTTCACCTCCCCTCTTTTTCCTAATTTTGCAGTATCTTTGAGTAAAATAACTTTCATACCTCCAAGTATACCACATACACAGACACAGTGTTGATGCTCATGAGTAACCAAAAAAAGAAAAAGCGCACAGGGCTTCTTTTACCCCGTGCGCTTTTTTGTTGTTGAAATTACTTCTTTTTTACTATTTCAAGTGCTTTCTCGAGCTGTAGATCACGAATGGTGCCATCCTTTGCTTTCAGCGAAGAAGTAGCGGTCACTTCCACATCTGGTGTAATACCGAACTCTGAGATGTTAACACCGTTTGGTGTGTACCACTTCGCAACAGTAACCTTAAGGGACGCCCCACCATCTAGGTTGATAAGCTCTTGTACTGATCCTTTACCGAAGGTCTTGGTTCCGACTATTTTCGCGATACCATGATCCTTGAGCGCTCCGGAGAGGATTTCGGATGCTGAAG
>CAZCQX010000135.1:0-1563 GCA_964500955.1 uncultured Candidatus Saccharibacteria bacterium
GCTCACGACAACGGAGTAGATGGACTTATCAAGGCGGGGTACTCTCTTCTTGGTCTTGAGACGTATCTCACCACAGGAGAGATGGAAACTCGTGCATGGACTGTGAAGAAAGGGTCCACTGCACCGAAAGCTGCTGCTGCTATTCATACAGACTTCGAACAGAAGTTCATTCGTGCAGAAGTCGTTGCGTATGTTGACTTGGTAGAAACTGGGAGCATGCAACAAGCGAAAGAAAAAGGAAAGCTTCGCACGGAAGGAAAGGAATATATAGTACGGGATGGAGATGTGATTGAGTTTAAAATTTAACTAAAGCCCCCGAAAGGGGGCTTTTTAAAATTTTAAACTCAATCACCCAGCGCCTCACCGGGTTCCAATGTGAGGCGTCGGGTAAGGTGTCAAAAGTGTTACGTACTATTCTAATCGAGATTAAATTTTAAACTCAATGATGCAGAAATTTTCCCAAAAAGAAAATTTCTGCATGAATAGATTTGTTTTAAAAAAGGCCGAAAGGCCTTTTTTAAATCTTAAACTCAATCACCCAGCGTCTCACCGGGTTCCAATGTGAGGCGTCGGGTAAGGTGCCAACGAGTGTCGTGCAATGCTCTTACTTTTTGACTTCTATTTTTCGTGTGGTAGTCTGTTGTTCATAGTAATTACTATGGAGGTTTTGTCATGGAAATTGCGGTATATATAGTGTTCTTTGTTGTCGTTATTGTGTACACGACATATCAGTGGGTTGTTCCATACTATGTGATGCGACTTCTCATGGAGGCAGAGTTTGAGCTTTACAATAATCTTTCTTTGGAGCCGGTGCTCCGAGAAGAAGTTTCTGAGAGACTACAGAAAGGTGAAACTCCTCACATCCGTAGATTGTTCAATTCACGTATTGTGAGGGTGTATATGTCTGCGTACATACAACAAAAAACATCGTTTCCTTTTAATCTCCGTCTCGAAATGTTGTTATTGGAATCAATGATACGTTCTCGCTTGATCAGTATGTCAGTCGAAGCATTCACCAGAGAGGAGATGGTGTGTAGAAGTCACCTCTACGAGTTTCTCGATGAGGTGAACAAGGAAAGGTTCACGTTTTTCGTAGCAGGAGGTGAGGGAGGTACTTGGACATCGTGGAAGCTTTCGAAGATGATCAGAGATGCAGAAGAAGAATTGCGGTTAGACGAAACCAATGAAGCAAAGAAGACTACAGTGATGTCACTCATCTCCATAAAGAACATTCTCTGCGGTGCTGACCTGTCTTATGACACCATAGAGGCTGTCTTAGTTAGGAAACTTCCGCTAAGAGGAGGACGTCGAAGGAGAGTGAAACTTCCATCTTTTTTTGAGCCAAATTTGGCACCAGCTTACTGACACCTCTGTATGTCACACACAAAAAAACCCCGTGCGAACGTTACAACGTTGCATGGGGTTATTCTTATACAACACAAGAGAAATATGTAGCTAGATGAAATAGAAAAAGACTAAATCTGCTACACAATATAAAAACCCAGGCTGAAGTGGCCTGTGTATTTTGTTGGGTGTATTAGTTGTCCGTCTAACGTGCACCTT
>CAZCQX010000136.1:0-1556 GCA_964500955.1 uncultured Candidatus Saccharibacteria bacterium
TTTAGATGCAATGGTTTTGGTTTCTGTTAGTACCATCTTACTTTCCTTAGAAAAGAATGTGAGCAGTCCTTTACTAGAAAGCATACTACTAAAAAGTACCCCGTTTGGTCCAGGAGTAGTAACAAGACCGGTCCTCCCTATCACTTCCGCGTAGAAAGAAGGAAGAGAAAAAGTACTCCCTTCGATGTAGGAAGAAGCTTTCGGTGTTGTGTAAAGTCTCGATCCACCATACCCAAGTACCCATTCTCTAAAAGGAGAAGAAGTAAGAAGGGCTGGTTCCTTATCTTTTACGGTATAGATACTGCTACCGCTTTTAGTAACTACAGTATATGAAGCAGAGCCATCAAAAGAAGAAATAGCAACAGAACCAACCTCACCGTTAAGGTACTTTACTTCTTGGAGGGGTTCTGTGGCTGACTTTTCGTTCGCTTGAGGAAGTTTCGCAATGATAGCCGTCACGGTATCCTTTTCTTTGTCGATGTATCGCATAATAATACGTCTTCCACTGTTAAAGATGTAGGCGTCGTACACACCAGGAACAAGAGTGTTAGTCATCTGAAACACCTTTCTTGACTCTAACGAGTATGCATACACATACCCTGTTGCTCTATCAACAAAAAGAATAGCGGTTGATGTTGCACGTATAGTCCTTGTGATAGACACAGTAGAGGTTCCTTTTGTAGAGGTAGAGGTTTCTTCTTTTAAAACTTGAAGATCTACAAAACTCTGACCTGTTGCTGGTTTGTTCCACACTTGAATAAGTGGATCATCGGGGGTATTGGTTACTTCTGTCTGTGATTGAGGGGTGTCTGTCTCATTCGATCCATTTTCGTCATTAAGAAGAAACATAGAACCAGGTTTTATTTCAGAAGAAAACAAAGGTGAAGCGGTACCATCAAGCGATGGAGCTGTGGCAGGTTTCGCATAGAAGAAGTACCACACGAGTACCACCGCAACGAACAAAAACACAAGAGCGGTGATGCCTATAAGTTTTTTGTTAAAAGATTTTTTTTGTTCGTCCATGTTTTTTAGTATACCAACTCACACGTAGATTATAAACGTAGTTGTTACTACAAAGACAATTATCTACCAGAAGGAGACACGTGGTAGTGCGCGCTGTCTTCAAACCAAAAACCAAGACCACTAAAGCTGTAGGTGTTAGCCTTACCAAAAGGAGGCAGTTTTCCAAGAAAAGTATCAAGACAACCGTTTCTTGCAATATCAACAGCTTGTCCTTTGTAATGATTAGAATCAGACGTGTGCCCTATTTTTTCTGATCCACCAGTAACAGTAACGTTACAGCCACTTTGTTTTCTTAGTGTAATAACAGCGTCTATGATAGAACTGCTTACTCCACCCACCAAGGTGCGGTTGGGTCGATCCGCTGTGTTATTAGTAGCGACTCCAGCATTACTAAGTTGATCACGAACCGCTTTTTCATTTCCATTTGCGGGAGTTTGATTTCCTGTTCCTGATTGATTTCCTGTCCCCGGATTATTCGTCACCACTGGATTATTTCCCCCCGACACCACCCCTCCTCCAATCCTCAACCCATC
>CAZCQX010000137.1:0-1556 GCA_964500955.1 uncultured Candidatus Saccharibacteria bacterium
ATCGAACCTACAATAACTCCTTAGGACGGAGCGGTTATATCCATTTAACTACGAGAGCAAAATAACACTTGTAGCATACACAATCTCCCCCATAAACACAAACCCTCTCACTGATCGTAAGAGGGTTTGTACCATGAACACCAAGTTAGTCCGCGACTTCGAGAAGTTTCGCCATCATTCCTTGGTTGAACCCAACCATAACTTCATCGCCAATTTTGATAACTGGCACACCAAGCTGTCCTGTCATCTCCACCATCTCCTTACGTTTATCAACACTTTCTGCAACATTATAATCAACGAAAGGTATTCCTTTCGAGGTAAGCCATTCCTTCGCCATGTGACAAAAGTGACATGACGGTGTACTATAAATTTCTACTTTTTTGTCCATATATTTGAAGTATACAGAAACGTAGACCTTTCGCAACGTGCTAGGCTATTTTCTGTCACCAAAAACCCTACGCCACACCACAGTCACCTTCTCCATAAAGGTCATATCATCTCGCACCTTACTCACCGGTGTCTTGTCTCCGTCGTAGACCACGATGACACCTTCCCCATCTTTTACCACAGGATATGTCGCACGGACATACTCCTCGAACCCTCTATCTGTTTTAATAAAGTCGTTCTTTTCCTTCGCGTGAGCAACTTTTTCCTCAAGATTCTGTCGTTCAGTCTTCGTCTCATCACGAAGAAGCACCGCCTCTTTTCTTTTCGCATTAAGTTCCATGATTGATCGTAACAAAATCACAACAAGCAAAAAAAGGATGACGATGGTCACCTTGGAGTACAAAAGAGTACGGAGCATGTACTTATGTTGATATTCTCTCATTGCTTTGTTAGTATATACACAATAGTCTAACATATGACTTTTTAAGAGAAAGTTGTATACAAAACATCATATGATATTCAATGCAAAAAATAGAAAAGTAGTAGAAAAAGTGTGGGCAATCGTTTCCATCTTGGCGATTGTGGGCATGCTTGCATTCTCGATTATTGCAATACTCTAATTGAGTAAGCTTTTCCTTCTAAAAAAGACACCCCTGTGGTGTCTTTTTTGTTAGTTTTGGTAGAAAAATTACTTATCTCCAGGCTTCATCATTTCAAGAAATGTATCATGAGAAATATTTACCTTACCCTCTCTTTGCATACGATCCTTTCCTCGCTTCTGTTTCTCTCGAAGCTTCATTTTACGAGTAATATCTCCTCCATAGAGATATCCTGTTACATCTTTCTTCATCGGAGCAATAGAACGTGACGCAACAATGCGTCCATGAACGTACGCTTGTATCTTCACACGAAACAATTCAGCAGGAAGAATCTTTTCGAGTTTTTCAACAACCTCTTCTGATTCTTCTCGAGAGCGATATTCAGGAATCACACGAGAAAAGGCTGCGACACGCTCTTCTGCGACATAGACATCAAGACGTGTCACATGCGCTGACTTCATCTCCCCTTGTCTGTATGCTATAGAAGCATAACCCGATGTTGCACCTTTCACTTCATCGAAAAAGTTTCGCATAAGCTCTCGAAGAGGCATGTCGATAACCATCTCTAAA
>CAZCQX010000138.1:0-1509 GCA_964500955.1 uncultured Candidatus Saccharibacteria bacterium
ATAGCACCCTTGCGAAGCGCCCTCTTTAACGAGAGGATACTATCAAAAAAACGCAACATTTGTTGCGTTTTTCTTTTACTTATTCCGCCTTCTTGGCTACTTTCTTTACAGCTTTCTTCGCTACAGGTTTCTTTTCTTCTTTAACTTTTGAAGCCTTTTTGTCTGCAAGTTGTACGTTAGATGCGTGAATTGGTGCAGGAATCTCTACGATACCACCCTTCTCTCCCTGCTTACGAGGACGCATATGACGCTTCACTTTATTCAAACCTTCAAGAACAACTTTGTTCTCAGAAGGAATAGTGCGAGCAACCACAGAAGTCTCTCCTTTGTGCTTACCTGCAATCACTAGTACTTTGTCTCCTTTTTTTACGTGCATATGGTTGATTTTCTTAGTGAGCAGAGCGAGACTTTGAAAATCTCCATCCAGCACCACTTTTGAATTATTATATTTTGTATAATACTAACTTTATTTTATGTAAAATGCAAATTTTTTAACTGTCCTCCTTCCCACAAAAGTGGTGCTGGATCATTAGTTTTATAGTTGCAAGTATGCTTCTTAAAACTATATGATTTCTGGTGCAAGAGAAGCAATCTTCTTGTAGCCATCGATTCCCTTAAGAGAAATCTAGCGAGGGATTGGCCCGAACACGCGTCCTGCTTTAGGTTCCATCTTCTTCTTATCAATAATCACTACCGCGTTATCATCAAAAGCGATATAAGAACCATCTTCGCGACGGATTTGCTTAGTTGTGCGAACTACCACGCCATATACCACATCTTTCTTCTTGATCTGCTTACGAGGTTCTGCAACCTTAATGGAGAGCACCACCAAGTCTCCAATCGATGCATAACGACGCTTCGATCCTCCGAGCACCTTGAATACTCGTCCGCGCTTTCCGCCAGAGTTGTCGGTGATGATTACGTTTGTTCCTGCTTGTATCATGGTAGTTTTACTAAATTAAATCCTTGTTCTTTGTTAAATTATTTTCGTCCGATAACGATGAAGTTCTTGTCTTTAGACATAGGACGAGCTTCTTCGATGATGACACTGTCCCCTACTTTGTATTCATTGTTCTCATCGTGAGCCTTGTAACGCTTGTCAATCTTGAAATACTTTCCGTATTTCTTGTGAGCAACGTAACGGCTTACGTTTACAACAACAGTTTTGTCCATCTTGTCTGAGACCACTGTTCCTGTGAGCTTCTTTTTGGTTGATGTGGTGGTAGTTTTCATAAAAATATACTAATTAACGTGCTATAACGCGTGTCTTAACTGGAAGCTTGCAACCAGCCTTACGAAGAGCTTCGCGAGCAACAGTTTCCTCGACACCGTCGATTTCGAAGATAACACGTCCTGGACGAACCTCAAACACGTAGCGATCTCGATCTCCTTTACCTTTACCCATAGGAACTTCAGCTGCTTTCTGTGTTACTGGACGATCTGGGAAAATACGAATCCATACTTTCGCAGTCTTACCTGCATGACGTTGCATAGCGCGACGAGCAGCCT
>CAZCQX010000139.1:0-1502 GCA_964500955.1 uncultured Candidatus Saccharibacteria bacterium
TGTTTGACCTTCTGAAAAGCAAGCAATCGGTACGAAGAAGGGAAGGTTGTCGTTGTTGATGCCAGGAAAAGGTTGCGTATGTATTTTGTCGTGAGGAGCGGTGAGATGTGAAGGGTGTACAGTGATGTCTACGAGGGTGGTTCGGTTGTTTCGTGCTAGGTAGTTTTTAGATACTTGGTAGACGAGTCCCATGCGTTTTAGTTTTTCGAGCTCAAGTGTGAGGAACTCGATAGGACATCTTGTAATGGTAAGTTTAGATTTTGTTACTATCCCAGCAGAAATGAAGAACATACTTTCAATAGGGTCTTCACTGTTGTAATGTTCTACATTTTTATGAATATCTTTTTTGCCATGCACAACAAGAGTGGTTGTTCCTATGCCTTCTATCTTTACGCCGAATGATTCTAACAAAAAGCACACATCCTGAACTTGGTAATTAGGAGGGGCGAACTTTATGGTGGTAGCGCCTTCTATCTTTGAGGCGGCGATGAGTGCGGTGATTGCTCCTGTGTCTGAGGATTCATAGAGAGGGATGGTGCCAGGATGGAGTTCCTGGTGGGTTATTTTATAAAAACTTTCTTTTGTTTCAACGGTAACCCCCAGGTATTCAAGTGCGTATTTATGAGAAGCAACAGTGCGTTCACCCATCTTACATCCACCAGAGTGTGGTAAAGCGAAAGAATTTGTGTAATGTATAAAAGCTCCAGCGAAGGTGAATGAGCGTATCTTCTCTGCTACTTCTTTATTCATTTTAGAAAAAGAAAGTTTCTTAGGTGGGGTGATTTCAAGGGCAGTGTCGTTATGGGTCCACCTGATCTTCACTCCGACACTTTCAAGAAGTTCTTTGTACCTATGTACCTCTTCTATGTGAGGAATATCACGGAGGGTCGTGGTGCCGGTGTTCACTAAAGAGGCAACCATCATGTTGATAGCGCCATTTTTCGAAGTGTTGGTTGCGATGGATCCTTTTAGTTTCTTTCCTCCACGAACTTTGAAGTCAATCGTGTTTTGGATTGAAACGATGTTATGGTTGAGGACTTCACCGATTTTCATTAGCTGTTCTATGGTGATATTTTGGTTTCCTGACTCTATTCTTGCGACAGCTGATTGAGAAGTCTTAAGAAGAGAGGCGAAGGCTTCCTGTGTTAGGTTTTTTTCTTCACGAAGTTTCTTAATAAAAAGACCTATTTTTTCTTGTTCTGTAGGTGACATATTTTTAGTATATCACATATGATATACACAACAGCTACTTAAAGAAGCTTTCTATTGTGAATATTGATACAAGGGCCATGATACATGCAGTAATGATGGTAAGAGTATTGCTTAGAGGTGAGTTGGTCTTTTCCCCGAGAGCTCGCTTATTGTTAGCGATGACAATGATGATAGCAAGGAGTGGCGCCGCAAGGATACCGTTAGCTGCGGCTGCGTAGTAGAGCATTGTGACTGGCTCTACCGAAACGAAGTTAAGAAGTACACCTGTGAGGGTGGAAATAGAGATCACC